>JAJQAH010000083.1:3948-21721 GCA_021203885.1 Oscillospiraceae bacterium
CCGGGTGCTGACGGACCGGAACACGATAAGCCGGCAGATGCGCTGCGCCTTCGGGGAAGATGTGCATGTTACGGAGGAGACGAGCCCGGCGGCTCTTCTGAAGGCGGTGAAAACGGAGACGGAGCGGGAGAATATCCGGAAGGCCCATATTAAAGACGGGATCGCCGTGACGAAATTCATTTACTGGCTGAAAAAGACCGTGCCGGAGAGAACGGTGACGGAGCTGGAGGCGGCCGCACGGCTGGAGGCATTCCGGGCCGAGCAGGCGGACTACCTGGGCCCCAGTTTCGCGCCCATCGTGGCGTACGGGTACCACGGGGCCATCGTCCACTACGAGCCCACGGCCGACAGCGACATCCCCATGGAGCCCCGGGGGTTCTGCCTGACCGATACCGGCGGCCACTATCTGCAGGGGACCACCGACATCACCCGCACGATCCCGCTGGGTCCGCTGACGGACGAGGAGAAGCGGGCCTATACCCTTGCCATGCGGGGCCATCTCCGGCTGGCGGCCGCGGTCTTCCCGGAGGGGGTAAGCGGCGCGGATCTGGACTGCCTGGCCCGCGGGCCCCTGTGGGATCAGGAACTGGACTACGACCACGGAACCGGCCACGGTGTGGGCTATATCCTCAGCGTCCACGAGAGCCCGCCCACCATCTCCTGGCGCGGACGGGCCAGACAGACGCCGCTGAAGGAGGGCATGCTGGTCTCGGATGAGCCGGGCCTTTACGTGGAGGGAAAGTTCGGGGTCCGGCATGAGAACCTTCTGATGTGCCGCCGGGAAGGGGATCGGTTTCTCCGTTTTGAGCCGATGACCGTCGTTCCCTTCGACCGGGATGCGCTGGACATTTCCCTGCTGGAGCCGCGGGAGCTGCAGGCACTGAACGATTACCACGCCCGGGTATATGAAAAGATCGCCCCCGGACTGGACGAAACGGAGCGGGCATGGCTCGCGAAGGCAACGGCGCCGCTCTGACTGACCGCGGAACGAAAATGGTCCCGGGATTTTCAGTCTGAACATCTGAATGATTTTCAAGCCTGCCTGAAGATTATCCGGAGAAATAATAATCCGGGCGTCTCAGAGGGAACACTGAAGATCAAATCAATTAGGAGATGGTATCCGTGCTTAAATATGAAGTTATTATTTACTGGAGCGAAGCAGATAATGCCTTTATCACCGAAATGCCGGAACTCCCCGGGTGCATGGCGGATGGAGAAACAAGTTCTGCGGCATTGGCCAATATTGAACGGGTTGCGAGCGAATGGATTGAAGCAGCCTGTGCGTTGCGGCGCCCTATTCCTGAGCCCAAAGGGAGGCTCTAGAACGCGTGAACTACCCTGCCTTTAGAAGACAAAATAATTCATCATCAATGAATTTGTGACCTCGGTTTTCAACTTTCCAAAACATTTTCTAAAGTCCGAGTAATTTAAGGTTTAACTTTAAATTACTCGGACTTTTTCGTTTGTCGACTCATTTCACTTTCTTTGGCGGGGAAGAACAAAGAAGGACAAAAGGATAAAACGGAGGATAAAGTACAGTAGTTTCTGAGAAGACCTCCGGAACCGTGTCCGGGAGGCCTTTCTGCGGCTGCAGGCCCAGCTTTCAAACATTGGACAAAGGCAAATCTTTTCCGGAGCCGTTTTCTCTGACGTATCCGGAGGGATTAAAAGAGCTTCCAGATTGAGAGGATTTTCCCGTATTTATGGCCGAAAACCTTATGAGAAAGGGAATACTCAAAGCCAGCATATAAACAAAAAGTTATGAAATATTTCGAAAAAATCATAAAAAAAATTTAAAAAAAGCCTTGACTCTTGACTTGGTCAATGGTGAATAATATATCTAGAAAGAAAAAAACAGTCTGAAACGGAAGGAGGCGCAGAGATGGGAAAATATGATTTCGACAGGGTCGTAACCACCACGGCCTGGTCTCCCGGGCCCGGTTGTCACGGAGGGTGCGGCGTGAAGCTGTACGTGAAAGACGACAAAGTGGTCCGGGTGGAGGGCGACCCGGACCACCCCTGGTGCAACGGCCGCGCCTGTTCCCGTCTGCTGGCCTGCACACAGTACATCTATCATCCCGACCGGATCCTGCACCCGCTGAAGAGGACCGGCCCCAGGGGCAGCGGCGAGTTCACGCAGATCTCCTGGGACGAGGCTCTGGATACGATCGAGGAGAAGTGGACGAGATACAAGGAGGAGTACGGCCCGGAATCGGTCATATTCATCCAGGGCACGGGCCGGGACATCGGCGGACCCATCAGTCTGCTGTGCTATTCCTACGGCAGTTCCAACTGGACGCAGCTGGGCCTGGCGGGGCAGTCCTGCTATACGCCCAGGCTCTGTTCCCAGATGGCCGTCGTCGGCGAATTCATCGTGGCCGACTGTTCTCAGTTCTTCGAGAAGCGGTACGACGATCCCCGGTATGAACTGCCCAAGTATATCGTCATCTGGGCCCAGAATCCCGCCTCCGGCTGCCCGGACGGATTCCAGGGCCACTGGATCGTGGACTGCATGCGCCGGGGCACGAAACTGATCGTCATCGACCCCCGGTGGACCTTCTTCGCCTCCCGGGCGGAGTACTACCTGCAGATCCGGCCGGGCACCGACGGCGCCCTGGCGCTGGGTATGATCAATCTGATCATTCAGAACGACTGGTATGACCACGACTTCGTGGAGAACTGGACGGTGGGTTTCGAGGATCTGAAAGAGGCGGCCGAGGGCTATACGCTGGAGAAGGTGTCCAAGATCACCTGGATCCCGGAGGATATCATCTACGAGGCCACCAAGGCCTACGCCACCAGCCACCCCTCGGCGATCCACTGGGGACTGCCCCTGGATCAGGTGCCGGAGGCCACGGCGGTGGATAACGCGGTCATCTGCCTCTGGTGCCTGACCGGCAATCTGGACGTGCCCGGGGGCAACGTCATCGCCCGCAACGCCTGGAACATCACCCAATACCCCTATTCCACCGAGCAGCTGCAGGATCTGTACGGGGAAGATATCCTGGAGAGGATCAATGCCAAGCGGATCGGCGCCGGCCGGTACGAGTATCTGGCCAATATGCGCTCCTGGGGCCAGCCGGACATGGGCGTGCAGCAGATGATCGACAGCAATCCGTACCCCATCAAATCCGCGTGGATCCAGACGTCCAACATGCTGGGCGGCCAGGCGGCCGACATGAAGAAGCATTACGAGGCCCTGATGAACATGGAATTCAACGTGGTGGTGGACTGCTTCCACAACCCGACCAGCATGGCCGTCGCCGATATGGTGCTGCCGGCCGCGACCTTCGCCGAGAAGGAGAGCTTCCGGGCATGGTATCAGCCGCTGCAGCTGATCCAGCCGGCCGTCGAGGTGGGGGAGGCCAGGAGCGACTGGGAGATCAATTTCGAGCTGTCGAAGCGGTTCAACCCGGTCCTCCGGGAGAAGTACCCCACCATGAAGGACTTCGTCAACGAGCGGATCGCGGCCTCCGGCTATACCTGGGATACCCTGGCGGAGGAGGGCGGCTGGAAATTCCCAACCCAGGAGGAGTCCCCCAGCACGGTGCCATACCGGCGCTATGAAAAGGGATATCTCCGGCCGGACGGGAAACCCGGGTTCCGCACGCCCACGGGCAAGGTGGAGTTCCACCCGGTGGTCCACGACGAGTACGGCATCCATCCGCTGCCCTTCTATGTGGAGCCCCCCGAGAGCGAGGTCCGGACGCCGGAACTGTTTGAGAAATACCCGCTGGTCATGGTGACGGGGCGCCGGTCCCCCGTGTATTTCCACTCGGAGCACCGGAACATCCCGTGGCTGCGGGTCTGCGATCCCTATCCCCTGGTGGAGGTCCACCCGCTGGTCATGAAACAGCTGGGCATCGACAACGGGGAGTGGGTCTGGGTGGAGAACGACCGGGGACGGATCCGCCGGAAGGTGAAGGAGAACCCGGCCATCAACCCGAAGATCGTCAGCGTGCCCCACGGCTGGTGGCTGCCGGAGACGGAGGGCAAGGGCCCGAACTTCTTCGGTGCCTTCGACATCAACTGCAATATCCTGGTGCCCACGGACACCCAGAGCGAATCGGGATACGGCGGCGGCGCCTACAAGACCACCCTGTGCCGCCTGCGGAAGATCGATCCCGCCGAGGATCCCCATCCCAACGACGAGCCGGAATGGCACGACAAGTGGAAAGAGAAAGGGAGGGAGCGCCTTGGCTAGAAAAGGACTGCTGTTCGACATGGAGTACTGTACCGGGTGTTTCGCCTGTACCGTGGCCTGCAAGCAGGAAAACGGCTACGACGCGGATACCTGGGGCATCAAGGTGATCGAGCAGATCTACACGAGCCCGGACGGCCATGTGCAGGTGGACAACCTGCCGTTTCCCACGATTCTGTGTACATTGTGCGCGGAGCGGATCGCCAGCGGTTTTGACGACAAACCCTCCTGCGTGAAACACTGCCAGGCGTCCATCATCTATTACGGGACGGAGGATGAACTGCTGGAGAAATCCAAGGTGCTGAAACGTCCGGTCCTGTACCTGCGCTGAGGTTTTACCATGAAAATGAACTGGGATTACTATAACGAGCTCTACATGGGAATCCCGTCCGGGATCCGCGTGGAGAAGTGCGTGGTGGGAAAGCTCTGGACGGCGGTCCGGGCCGGCGGCGGCAACGTGGGCGTGGTCCGGACCATGGGGGAGCTCCCGGCGGATCCGGAGTCATACGCGGCGGACTTCGCGGACGGGTTCCTGCGGGACACGGCCAACGTCCTGCGCTGGGACAGCCGGGTGCGGGCCAGTGTGGGCATGGCCGCCATGAACGCCTTTTACAATCTGCCGGCGCTGGAAAAGTCCAGCGGCCCCCCGGCCTTTCTGGAGGATCTGGGGAAAGGACCGGTCAGCGTCATCGGGGATCTGCCCAACCTGTCCGCCGGACTGGACCTGAACGGGGAATGTATCGAGCTTCCACTGCCGGAGCACGGCTGCGTGGACGGTGAATATAAGGAGGCCATGCGCTCGCCGGTGGTCTTCATCTCCGGGGACAGCCTGACCACCGGCGTCCTCCACGAGCTGCTGGACGAGGCGGGGGAGGATACCAAAATCTCGCTTGCGGGCATCTCGGTCCCCGGCGCGCCCATCCTCTTCGCCTACGGCAGCCCCGTCCGCAATCTGACCGGCCTGTATGCCCGGGATCCCGACGCCGTGGAAAAGGCGGCCCGGGAGGACGCGCCGGAGCTGGAGCTGCTGATGGGCACGTTCAGCATCAATCCGAAAAAGCCGAAGTACCTCCACGAACGGCCGGAGGTGCAGCGCTACATGTCCTCCCCCTACCGGGCCTCTGTCTTTAACTGCGCCTTCAATCCGTGGGAGGGGAAGGAATACGACCACAGTACCTGGTCCCCGATATTCAAGGGCTGAGCATTTTTTCGCAACAGCGAAAAATGCGTACGGGGCCCTTGACAAGGTATATATTCAGGTATATATTTTTTTCAAGGTGATAAAAGTGAATACGGCTAAGATTTTTCAGAATGGAAAAAGCCAGGCTGTACGGCTACCCCAAAAATACAGATTTCAGGACACAGAGGTATATGTGGCGAAACTCGGAGATGCTGTCCTTCTGGTCCCCAAAGATAAGGCCTGGCAGACTTTTCTGGATGGGCTGAACGGATTCAGCGATGATTTCATAGAGGACGGAAGAGAGCCGGAAATTCCATCTCCCAGAGAAATCTCATGATCTGCATGCTGGACACCAACATCTGCGTCTTCGCAATCACGCCCGAAGCTATTATATAGTGCAGTCTTTCGCTAAAAAATATATCAAGAAACGTATTGCATTTCAAAAAGGAACGTGATATACTGTCTAAGTCGCAATAGAATCAGGCAGCTGATCACGACAAGTTTGTTGAGAAAACAGGGAGAGTCCTGCGATCAGTGAGGTTGCAAGACCCTCTTTTTTTCTGCGGCCTGCCGCCGCGAAAATACTGGAGGTGTAAACAATGGTCCGAACCTATCAGCCCAACAGGCGCCACCGCTCCAAGACACACGGCTTCCGGAAGCGTATGTCCACCCGGAACGGCCGGAAAGTGCTGGCCAGCCGGCGCAGAAAAGGCCGTGCCCGTCTGACCTGGTAAGAACGGGTGCTCGTGCCGGGGAAAAGTAAGACAGGCAGCCGATCGGGGCGGAGGAACTTGTTCCCCGCCCTTGTATTGGTTTAAAGCCTTGAGAAATCCGCATTTCCGTCCGGCGGAGGAGGGCTCTGGATGCAGTATACCGTATCGCTGAAGCAAAACCATATTTTCCGCCGTCTTTATAAAAAAGGAAAGAAACAGGTCACGCCGTCGCTGGCGGTCTACGCCGCCCGGAACGGCGGCAGGACCAACCGGCTGGGCCTGACCACCAGCACCAAGCTGGGCTGCGCGGTGGTCCGCAACCGGGTGCGCCGGCGCCTGCGGGAGATCTACCGGGGGCATGAGGCCGAACTCCGCCGTGGCTATGACATCGTCATCGTGGCCAGAGTCCGGGCCGTCTATACCGGATACTCAGATCTGGAACGTTCCTTTCTGAAGGCGGCCGGCGGGCTGGGACTGCTGACGGCCGGAGGCGGACGGAAATGAAGAAGCTCCTTCTGTGGCTGATCGGCATCTACCGCAAGGGGATCTCTCCCCAGAGACCGCCCTGCTGCCGGTTCATCCCCACCTGCTCGGAGTACGCCATGCAGGCCATTGAACGGTACGGCGCCGTACGGGGCGGCTGGCTGGCCCTGCGGCGGATTCTCAGATGCCAGCCCTTCCACCGGCAGACCACCATTGAATATGATCCCGTTCCGGTGCCCGACCCCGGCGCGAAGCTCCGGAACAGAAGATAGAATTTCCTAAATTTTTCAGATGTAAAAATCAGTTCCCCTTTTGGGAGGTCACTGAATGTCTTTCCTTGAAATCATACTGTACCCGTTCTCGTGGCTGCTGACGATCACACACGGGATCTTAGGTACTTACGGATTCGCTCTGATCATCTTCGCGATCGTGGTCCGTGCCATCATGTTCCCCTTCTCCCTGAGAGGGAAGCGGAGCCAGATCGGCATGAGCATGATCCAGGACCAGGTCCAGAAGATCCAGAAGCAGTACGCGAACAACCGAACAAAAGCCAACGAAGAGGTGCAGAAGCTTTACGACAAGGAGGGCGTCAAGCCCACCAGCGGCTGTCTGTGGAGCCTGATCCCCCTTCTGATCCTGTTCCCCCTGTACGCGGTCATCCGACAGCCCATCACCTATATGATGCACGTCTCCTCCGAAGCCCTTGTCAGGGTGGCGCAGACCCTGCAGCAGGTGGGGGCGGATGTGGTCGGCACCCTGGGGCTAAACGATATCTCGGAAGTGACCTCGTCGGTGGTCAGTTCGGGATACAACGAGATGAAACTGGCGGCGCTGATCAATAACGACTACCTGGCCGCCGCCCAGGGCGCGGCCAACCATGTGGCAGCCGGTGAGGGAGACGGGATATTCGTTCTGAACTTCCATTTTGCGGGCCTGGACCTGTCCCAGATCCCCCAGTGGCAGTTCTGGAACTACGGCTCTTTTACCTGGGCCTATATCGGCCTGTTTCTGCTGCCGATCCTGGCCGCCGTCTTCGGCCTGGCCACATCCTTCGCCTCCCAGAGGTCCAACAGGATGGCCAACCCCGCGGCCTCCCAGCAGATGTCCGGGACCATGCGGGTCATGATGTTCATCAGCCCGCTGATCTCTCTGTGGATCGGCTTTTCCTATCCGGCTGCCATGTGCATCTACTGGATCTCCAACAACATACTGTCCAGCCTGACCGAGATCTTCTCGGCCAGGATATTGAAGAAAGATTACGACGAAGCCAGACGGAAAAAGGAAGAACAGGAACGACTAGAAAAGGAAGCGGAAAAGAAACGACGACAGGAGGCTGCCGAGCGGAAATACCACGCCATGGAACAGGCCAAGCAGAACCGGAACGGCAGCAAGAAACGCAAGAAAAAGAAACCGCAGCCCCAGAAATCGCAGCAGCCCGGCAACGAAGCCAGCCGCGTGGACATGCGCCGCTACGCCAGAGGCCGCTCCTACGACCCGGACCGCTACGGCGGCGTGACGCCCTACATGGATCCCAGCGAGCCCATCGATGAGGATGTCATCGAGAAGGTCCATGCGGCGAGGGCAGCGAAAGAGAAAGCGGAACGCACGAAAGAAGCCATGCGCAAGTTCACCGAGGGACTGGATCTGGAGCCCGATGAACAGGAGCTGGTGGATGAGGAGCTGCTGAGACAGGCGGAACAGGAACTGGAGGAGAACGGCGGGGACGCGGAGACAGACGCGGAAGACGAGGAAGCCCCCGCTTTGGAGTCCGCCGGGAAACAGTCCGGAGAGGATCCCGGCGGGGAACAGGACAAACAGGAGGGGAAAACCGATGGCGACTAAATTCATAGAGACGACCGGCCGTACGGAGGAGCAGGCCATTGAGGAGGCTCTGCAGCAGCTGGGCCTGACCCGGGACGACGTTTCCGTGGAGATCCTGGAACTGCCGAAATCCGGTTTCCTGGGCCTGGGCACCACCCCCGCGAAAGTCCGGGTCACCTATGAGACGGTGGAAGAGGAGCCCGTGCCGGAAGAACCGGCGGAGGAAAGCACCCCCGCCCCGGACGAGCCCGTGAAAGACGAAAAAGCTGAGGGCCCCGCGGCGGAAGAGAGTGCGCAGGACAGCGGACCCGCCGCAGCGGAAGAGAGTAAAGAGGAGACCCCCGCGCCGGAGGAGAACGAAACACCTTCCTCACCGGACTCGGAAGAGGATGACGGCGTGGAGCAGGAGATCCGTGATTTTCTGACCGGCCTGACGGACCTGATGGGGATCCCCACCACGGCCACCGTGGAAAAACAGGAGGACAACGTCTATCAGGTCACGCTGGACGGCGAAGAGGACATGGGGACCATCATCGGCCGGAAGGGCGCCACGCTGGATGCGATCCAGCAGCTGACCAGCCGGGTGGTCAACCGGAAGAGGCCCCGCCAGCGGGTGCGGATCCATATGGATGTGGGCGGCTACCGCAGCCAGCGGGAGGAGAGCCTGCAGAGGCAGGCCGTCCGGGTGGCCGAGAAGGTGGTGCTGTACCAGCGGAACGTGGCCATGCAGCCCATGAACGCCTATGAGCGCCATGTGGTCCATGTGGCGCTTCAGGACTATCCGGGCGTGACCACCTATTCCTCCGGAGAGGAACCGAACCGCCAGGTGATCGTCGCGCTGGCGGAAGAAGAAGAGTAAAACAGGGGCCTGCCGCATCTTTTGATACGCGGCAGGCTCTCTCCTGTTGTCAGCCGCTGCCAAGGCGGAGGAGGGCACTGCCATGGAAGATGCGCCGCTGTATTCTGCCCTGTGCCGGTTCACGGATACGGAGCCGGTGCGGATGCACATGCCCGGGCACAAGGGAAAGGGCCTGCCCGGCTGGGAGCGGCTGGCGGACCTGGACCTGACCGAACTGCCCCCCACCGGCGATCTGTACCGGGAGGGCGGAGCGATCCGGGAGGCCCAGAAACTCTGGGCGGATGTGTTCGGCATGGCGGCGTGCCAGATGCTGACCTGCGGGTCCACCCAGGGCGTATACGCGGCCCTGACGCTGGCCTGCCCGCCGGGCAGCAGGGTGCTGATCGACAGGAACTGCCACCGGTCGGTCTACAACGCCATGGCGCTGCTGGACCTGCGGCCGGTATACGTCATGAAAAAAGATCCGGAGACCGTGGAGAGCGCGCTGAAAGCGGATCCGGACATCCGGACGTTTTGCGTCACATCCCCGGATTACTACGGCCGCCTGGCGGATCTGGACGGCTTATCGCGGGTGTGCGCCGGCCGGGGCGTGACACTGGCGGTGGACGGGGCCCACGGGGCCCATCTGCCGTTTCTGGGCATCGACCACTTCCGGGGCGCGGATCTGGCGGTCTGTTCCGCCCACAAGACGCTGCCCGCTCTTGGCCAGAGTGCGCTTCTTTTCTCAAAGGGTGCCTTCTCTCCGGATGATCTGCGCGGCGCGGCGGCCCTGTACGGCACCTCCAGCCCCTCCTTCCCGATCCTGGCCTCCATGGACTTAGCGAGAGCCTGGATGCGTTCCCCGGAGGGGGCGGAAAACACCCGCCGGGTGGCGGACCGGGCGGCGGCGATGCGCAGGCGGTTCCCGGCCCTTTCCGGCGAAAATACGGACCCCATGCGGCTGACTTTCTGCGTGGAGGACGGGCCGGCACTGGAGCGGGCCCTTCAGAATGAGAACATCTGGCCGGAGATGGCCGATGCCCGCCACGTGGTCCTGATCCTGTCCCCCCTGGATACGGACGCGGAACTGGACCGGCTGGAGGAAGCCCTGACGCGGGCAGATCCCGCGCCGGCGGGAGAAGAGGACCTGCCGGCCCCGCCGGAGCCGGAGATCGTCATGACGCCCCGGCAGGCGTTTTTTGCGAAGACGGAACTTCTGCCTCTCAGCAAAGCGGCGGGCCGGACGGCGGCCCGGCAGATCGGGCCGTATCCACCCGGGATCCCGGTGGTGGCGCCGGGTGAGAAAATTACGAAAAAACATCTGGAATATCTGGAAATGATTGGGTATAATAAAAAGGACGGGGAAAAGATCCCCGTCGTCCGGCAGGATTCATGAGGCAGAAAGAGAGGCCCGTCCGTGGATGATTTTCATCAGCAGTTCAGCGGTATCCTGGGAAGACTGGGCCACGCCTACATCCTGTCCTGTCCGGATCCGGAGACCCTGGAGGCGGCCGCCTCGTATTTAAGCGCCGCCTATGTGTGCACCGGCGGGGGACAGAAGCCCTGCCTCCGGTGCGCCGCCTGCAATAAAGCTATGGAGGGCATCCACCCGGACGTGATCCGCGTGGCCCCCGCCGACGGCAGAAAGGGCATCACCGTGGACCAGGTCCGGGCCGCGAGAAAAGAGGCATACATCATGCCCGGCGAGGCCGAGCACAAGGTCCTGATCCTGGAGCAGGCGCAGACCCTGAACGACAGCGGGCAGAACGCCCTGCTGAAGATCCTGGAGGAGGGTCCGTCCTTTCTGGCGATCCTGTTTCTGACGGAGGAGCCGGAACAGCTGCTGCCCACGATCCGCTCCCGCTGCGAGTGCCTGTCGCTGCGTCCGGCGGAGGACGCGGAGCGGGCGGAGGAAAAGACCGCGGAGCAGGCAGGCGAGCTGGCCGGCCTGCTGCTGGGAGACGACGAGACGGCCCTGGCGGAATACACAGCCCGGCTGGAGCAGGAGAAGATCAGCCGGGAGGATCTGCGCGCGCTGCTGGACGAGACGGAGCGGGTGCTGATCCGGAGCGCGTCCGACCGCCCGGAACGGGCGCTGGCCGCCGCTGCATACGTGAAGGATCTGCGGCAGGCCCTGGAGGTCAACGCGGGGGCCGGGCATCTGCTGGGCGCTCTGGCGGCTGCGGCCGCGGACGGCTTTCACCGGCGGGAGACGGGCTCCGCCTGAAAATCTGAACGAAAGGTGCGTTTTCCTTCCGCCCGGGAGCGGTGAAAAGAAAATGCGTGGAGATAATACAGTATGACCGAAGTGATCAATGTCCGGTACAAACCCGGCGGAAAGGAATATTATTTTGATCCCGGCGGGCTGACGGTCAGTCCCGGGGAAGGGGTGATCCTGGACACCGTCAAGGGGCCCGCCTACGGCGAGTGCACCCGGGGCAACCACCTGGTCACCGACGACATGGTGCTCGAGCCGCTGCGGCAGGTCTCCCGTCTGGCGACGGAGGAGGACATGGCCCGGGTGGAGGAGAACCGGAAGAAGGAGAAGAAGGCGCTGGAGGTGTGCCGGGAGCGGGTGCTGGTCCACAATCTGGACATGGTGCCCGTCAGCGCCGAGTACAGTTTCGAGGGGAACAAGGTCACGATCCTTTTTACCAGCGACAAGCGGGTGGATTTCCGCGCTCTGGTCCGGGATCTGGCCTCCTCGCTGCACGCCCGCATCGAGCTGCGTCAGATCGGGGTGCGGGACGAGGCCCGGATGATCGGCGGGCTGGGTATCTGCGGCCGGCCGTTCTGCTGCGGCCAGTTTTTAAATGATTTTGAGATGGTATCCATCAAGATGGCCAAGACCCAGGGGCTGTCCCTGAATCCGGCGAAGATCTCCGGCGCCTGCGGCCGCCTGATGTGCTGCCTGAAGTACGAACAGGACGCCTACGCGGATGCGGCCAAGCGCTGCCCGAAGATATCGTCCTTCGTGGAGACGCCGGACGGCGTGGGAAACGTGACCGATGTGGACCTGCTGCGGGAGCGGGTCAAGGTCTCCCTGGACGGCAGCGACGATCCGCCCCGGGCCTACTACGCGGACGAGATCCGTGTGGTCAGCAGCGGCAAGAACAAACGGCCGGAGGGCTATGTGCCGCCGCCGCCCGAGGAGCTGGAGGCGCTCCGCAGGCCCCGGGAACCGCGGGAACTGTCGGAAGAGACCCCCGCGGCGGAGCAGCGGACGGAACAGCCGGAAAAGAAGGCGGAGGAACCGGCGCGGAAGAATACGGCTCAGGGGGAGAAGCGCTCCTCCGGCAGCCGGAACCGGAACCAGAGGCGGCGGCAGAAGAAGCAGACGAAGCCGAAGACCGAGCAGAAACCCGCCGCCACCGCGGCCCAGGAACAGAAGTGGGAGGATATGGCCGGCGCCATGCCCTCCGTCAAGAAAATGAAGAACTCCTCCCGCCGGCGCGGCAGCAGGCCGAAAGACCAGCAGGGAGGAAACTGATTCCAGGATCCCAGAATTTGGAGGACACGGGAAATGACCGGAAGAAAGAGTAAAAGAAAAATAACATCCGTCCTGGCGGCGGTGCTGGCAGGGGTGCTGATGCTGTCCGCGGCCTCCTGTTCATTTTCTTCGGAGACCGGCGGGAGCTCGGATATGACGATCCTGCCCCTGCGGGCGGATATCTCCGCCTATGACGGTTTCGTGCAGGTCCGCGGGACCTGGTTCTATTACGACGACGGCAGCTTCGTGGAATCCGGTATGGCGGAGGACCGGAAGGGAGAAGTGGACGGTTCCGGACAGGATACCTGGTGGACGATCCGCGACAGCCGTGTGGATGACCCCTATACGGGCCTGGGCGGAAACAGCAGCGGCTGGTGGTACGTGGACGACGGCGTGGTCGATACTGAATACACCGGCCTGATCACGGGTACCGTAAACGGCGTCGAAGGAGACTGGTACGTGGAAGGCGGACAGGTGCAGACGGACTTCACCGGCCTTCGCAGCGATGAAACGGACGGCGGCCTGATCTACTTAAGCAGCGGAAGAGTCGATCCCGGTTACTCCGGATTCGCCTATGACGAGGAAGACGAAGACTGGTGGTACCTGGAAGACGGCCGGGCCGGAAACGAGACGGGCGGCCTGATCGAGGGCACCGTCAACGGAACGGACGGCACCTGGTACGTGACGGCCGGATTGGTGAACCTGGGCTTCAGCGGGATCGCCAATGATTACGACGGCCCCTGGTTCGTGATCAACGGCCTGGTCCAGACGGGATACACCGGACCGATGACCGATAACGGCGTTACCTACTACGTGACGGCCGGAAAAGTGGGGGACGAGACCCCCGCGGAGGAGGCGGCCGCCGCGGAAGGAACAGATGACGAGACCCCTGCGATGGTCAAAAAGGCGCAGACGTATTACAGCAGCACGGACTACATGCTGATGACCGATACCTCGATCCATATGACGGGGGTCTTCCAGGGCGGGATCGGAAACTGGGAGCTGCTGTATTACTGGCCCTGCACCGTCGGCGCAGCCGCCACCCCCACGATCCACGGGGAGTTCGCGGTTCAGAACAAGGGACAGCACTTCAACAGCGACGAGAACTCGGACGGCGAGTACACCTGCTGGTACTGGACCCGGTTCATCGAGGACTATATGTACCACTCCGTGATCTATGAACTGGACAGCGACACGGAGGTCCAGGACGGCCGCCTGGGCTACAGTCTGTCCCACGGCTGCGTGCGCCTGGCCACCGAAAACGCCAAGTGGATCTACGACAACATTCCGATCAACACGAGGGTGGTCGTCTACTGAGCGGCCGGGCCCCCCTTACAAACCAAAATTTTTACAAGAAAGCCCGCCGGGATCAGGAAGCGATCCCGGCGGGCTTTGCGCATATTTTTGGGAAATGTACGGTCAGGTCTGCCGGCCGGCGAACTGGGCCGTATACAGCTCATAGTAGCTGCCCCGCAGGGCCAGCAGTTCCTCGTGGGTCCCGGACTCCACGATGCGGCCGTCGTCCAGCACGACGATGACGTCGGCGTCCCGGACCGTGGACAGACGGTGGGCGATCATGAGACAGGTGCGGTTCTTCATCAGCTGGGCCATGGCGTCCTGGATCTCCTTCTCGGTGCCGGTGTCCACGCAGGAGGTGGCCTCGTCCAGGATCAGGATCTTCGGGTCGGCCAGGATGGCCCGGGCGATGGCGATCAGCTGGCGCTGGCCCTGGGAGAGGCCGGCACCGGCCCGGACCAGCATGGTCTCATAGCCGTCGGGCAGGTTCTCGATAAACCCGGCGCAGTGGGAGATCTCCGCCGCCCATTCCATCTCCTCCCGGGTGGCGTCCGGGGCGGCGTATTTCAGGTTGCCCTCCACCGTGTCGGAGAACAGGGTGGTGTCCTGCAGCACGATGGCGATCT
The DNA here is from genome assembly GCA_021203885.1 of Oscillospiraceae bacterium. GTDB lineage: Bacteria > Bacillota > Clostridia > Oscillospirales > Oscillospiraceae > JAJPXI01. The sequence goes on from JAJQAH010000083.1 coordinate 18,597, forward strand.
GGGAGCGCAGGGCGTCCCGGCTGAGATCGTAGATGCTCTGCCCGTCCACGGTGATGCTGCCCGAGTCCGCCCGGTAGAAGCGGATCAGCAGATTGACCACCGTGGTCTTTCCGCTGCCGGTGGCGCCCACCAGGGCGATCTTCTGGCCAGGCCGGATATCCAGGGAGAAGTCTTTCAAAACGGGATGCTCCGGCAGGTAGGAGAAGTTCACGTCCCGGAACGAGACCGCGCCCCGGCCTTCGGGCAGCGCCTCCGCGCCCTCGTCCGGCTCGTCCGGCTGTTCCATGACGGCAAAGACCCGTTCTGCGCCCGCGATGGCGGTCTGGATGGAGCCGAGCAGCTGGGCCACCTCGTTGACGGGGCGGATAAACTGCCGGGCGTACAGCAGGAAGGCGGCGATGACGCCGATGGTGATCATGCCCTGCAGGGCGAACCAGCCGCCGAAGACGGCCACCACCACGAAGCCCACGTTGGAGATGCAGTCCAAAATCGGGCCCACGCCGTTGCTCAGGCTCTCGGCACGGATCCCCACCTCGGTCAGCCGGTCGCTCTCGTCGTTGAACTCCTCGATGATCTCCTTCTGCCGCTGGTAGGCGGTCACGGACTTGTAGCCGGTGATCATCTCCTCGGCCAGCCCGTCCAGGTCTCCCGTCAGTTTGGCCCGCTTCCGGTACTCCTTCGCCATGACCTTGGACAGCTGCTGGGTGGAGAAGACGGTCAGGAAGACGGTGACCATGGTGACCAGCGTCAGCTGCCAGCACAGGACCAGCATGATGATCAGGGTCCCGATAATGGTCAGCAGGCTGGACAGCAGGGAGCCCAGGCTCTGGGAGATCGTGGCGGACAGGTTCTCCACGTCGTTGGTCATGCGGCTGATCAGATCCCCGTTGGAGTGGCGGTCCAGATAGGAGATGGGCAGCCGGATGATCTTGTTGAACAGATCTCCCCGCAGCCGGCGGATGATCCGCTGGCTGAGCAGGGCCGCGATCCTCGCCTGGGCGAAGGTGCACAGGGACTGGACCAGGTAAGCGGCCAGCAGGATGACCAGCAGGATGACAAGGTACTCCCACTCGGCGTCCGTAATGGCGTCGATGGCGTCGCCCTGGATGGCGGGGATGACCACGGCGGCGGCGGTCATCAGGACCACGACGACCATCATGAAGATGAACAGGCCGCGCACGTCCTTCAGGTAGGACAGCAGATGCTTCAGCGTCTTGCCCAGATCGGCGGGCTTTTCCGTGATCCCGTGGTTGTCCCGGCGGCTGCCGCCGAAGTTCATCTGGGGCCCGTTGTTCTGCTGGGCGGCGGCGCTGCCGGCTTCCGGGCCCTTTTCCTCGTCCCGGGCCTTGTGCTCAAAGCCCTCCGGGACGTCTTTCCGGGTCTCATCCGACAAGATCGTCACCCCCCTTCAGCTGGGAGTCGTAGATCTCCCGGTAGACCGGAGAGGTCTCGTACAGTTCCTCGGGCGTGCCCAGCGCGGCCGCGGCCCCGTCCTGCAGCACCAGAATCCGGTCCGCCCGCAGGATGGAGGCCACCCGCTGGGCCACGATGATCCGGGTCACCCCCGGGAACCGTTCATCCAGGGCCTCGTACAGGGCACCTTCGGTCTTCAGGTCCAGCGCGCTGGTGGCGTCGTCCAGGATCAGGATCCTGGCGTCCCGGAGCACCGCCCGGCTGATGGCGATGCGCTGCTTCTGGCCGCCGGACAGGGAGTGGCCTCCCTCCGTGACCTGAGTGTAGTAGCCGTCCGGCGAGGCGCAGATGAAATCGTCCGCCTGGGCCGTCTCCGCGGCCGACTTGACCTCCCAGTCCGTGGCGCCGGGCCGGCCCCAGCGGATATTGGCCTCGATGGACCGGGAGTACAGCTGGGAGTCCTGGAGCACGATGGCGATGCCGCCCCGCAGGTTTTCCAGCGTATAGTCCCGCACGTCCGTGCCGTCCACCAGGATCTGTCCCTCCGTGGCGTCGTAGAACCGGGGGATCAGGTTGATCAGGGTGGATTTTCCGCAGCCGGTGGGCCCGATAATGCCCAGGGTCTCGCCCGGCCGTATTTTCAGGGAAATGTCATGCAGGACCTGGCCGCCGCCCGCGCCGGGGTAGGAGAAGCTGACGTTGCGGAACTCCACTTCGCCGGCGGCCGGATGCGTAGCGCACTGCTCGCCGTCTTCCAGGACGGGATCGCTGTCCACCACTTCTTTGATGCGCCGCCAGGAGGCGCCCGCCCGGGTCAGGGTCTGGGACAGGTTGCCCAGCACGGAGATCCCGTTCAGGATCAATGCCAGATAGGATATGGCAGCCATGATGCTGCCCGGCAGGATGGCGCCGGCCTCGGCCGCCAGGCCGCCCGCGTAGATGACGGCCAGCACGCACAGGTTCAGCACGATATTCATGCAGGGGGAGAGGTAGGCCAGCAGGTTCTGCACCCGCAGGTTGGCCCCGCACAGATCCTCGTTGGACCGGTCAAAGCGGTCTCCCTCCGTCGTCTCGCGGACACAGGCCTTGATCTCCCGGGCGCCGGCCACGTCCTCCTGCATCAGGTTGCTGACGCCGTCCAGGGCCTTCTGCACGAAGCCGAACATGGGCGTGCCCCGGCTGAGGAAGAAGACCACGAAGAAGATCAGGAAGGGGAGGCCGCACAGGGCGATCAGGGCGAAAGTGGGATAGGTCAGATACAGCATCAGTACGCCGCCCAGGAACATGATGACATAGCGCACCACGCCCCGGAATGAGATCTTGACGGCGTCCTGGACCCGGGTAATATCGTTCGTCAGCCGGTTGACGAGAGAACCGGTGGTGAAGGAGTCCGTCTGCTGGAAGGACAGATGGACGATCTTGGAGAACATCTCCTTGCGCAGGTCGTTCCCGAACCGCTGAGAGGCGGTGTTCCCGAAGAAACTGCCCGCGACGCCGGCGGCGCCGCCCAGAATGACGACGACGATCATGATGATCCCCACGCGGATCACGAGGGAGAGATCGCCGCCCAGAACGCCGTCGTCCACGATGGAGGCCATCATGGCCGGCTGCAGCAGATCCACCGCGGTTTCTATCACCATCATGATCATGCAGAAAACGCACCAGTACCAGTATTTTTTCAGGGTGCGGAGAAACATTTCCATCACCTTTTT
>JAJQAH010000028.1 GCA_021203885.1 Oscillospiraceae bacterium
AATTTTGATTTTAATTTTTATTTTAAAACACCCAAAAACTTTTAAAACCAAAAAAATTTTTTTTCAACTCATTTATTTTACCCCCCTCCTTTTTTTTTTTTTTTTTTTGAGTGGAAACCCCGCAGCGGCGCGGGTTTGCGGTGCCTAAAACGAAACTGAAAATTTTCTCTTTTCTTACGGGAAAAATCAGTGTATAATACTATCAATTAGAAAATTTTCTGCGAGGTCAATATGGATAATCAGGAAGTCAGTATTTATCTCCGGCCCGGCTGCCGGGTCCATATGGTGGGGATCGGGGGCGTTTCCATGATGTCCCTGGCGCTGGTGCTGCAGCAGATGGGCGTCATCGTCACCGGATCGGACATGCAGGATTCGGACGGACTGCGTCAGCTGGAGGAGAAAGGGATCCGGATATTTGTGGGACACCGGACGGATCATGTGGGGAATGCCCAGGCCGTGATCCGCACGGCGGCCGCACACAACGACAATCCGGAGATCGCCTGGGCCCGTCAGAACGGGATCCCGATCATCGAGCGGGCGCAGGCCTGGGGCGTCATCATGGGCAACTACAAAAACGCCCTGTGTATTGCCGGGACCCACGGGAAGACCACCACGACCGGCATGTGCACGCACATCCTGCTGGCCGCTCACAGAGATCCCACCGTCATGATCGGCGGGACACTGCCCCTGCTGGAGTCAGCCTACCGGATCGGGGACGGGGACACGATCGTCCTCGAGAGCTGCGAGTACTTCAACTCGTTTTTATCCTTTTCGCCGACGGTGGCCGTCATTTTGAACGTGGAGCCGGACCACCTGGACTTTTTCAAGGACCTGGCGGACATCCAGAATTCGTTCCGCAAATTCGCCCGGCTGGTCCCGGAAGAAGACGGACTGGTGGTGTCCAGCGCGGAGGACCCGGGCGCTGTCGGAGCCCTGAAGGACCTGGACCGGCCCATGCTGACCTTCGGCCTGGAGCAGGGGGACGTTCATGCGGAGAACCTGACCTGGGATCACAGCCGGGCCCGGTTCGACATCATCTGCCAGGGTGAGCCGTATGCCCATGTGGAGCTCGGCGTCCCCGGGCTGCACAATGTGAAGAACGCACTGGCTGCCGCGGCGGCCGCGTACGGAATGGACGTGGAAGCCTCCGCCGTGGAGGAGGGACTGGCCTCGTTCACCGGCGCGAAGCGGCGCTTCGAGTATAAGGGCAGTTTCAACGGTGCGGATATCTATGACGATTACGCCCACCATCCGTCGGAACTGGCGGCCATTCTGGACATGGTGGACGGCATGGGCTACGACCGGGTGATCTGCGTGTTCCAGCCCCATACGTACAGCCGGACCAAAGCCCTTTTCGATCAGTTCGTGGAGGTGCTGAAGCGGCCCGATATCGTTCTGATCGCCGAGATCTATGCGGCCCGGGAGACCAATACCGAACGGATCTCCTCCGCCGATCTGGCAAACCAGATCCCGGGCAGCCGCTATCTGGCCACCTTCGGGCAGCTGAAGAAGGCCCTGCGGGAGACGGCCCGGCCGGGGGACATTATCCTGACCGTCGGAGCCGGGGATATTTATACCGTGGGCGATCAGCTGATCGCCGAAGAGAACGGATAGGCCCCGCAAATTTCATAACATATGTTAAAAGCACTCCCCCCGAAAAAAGGGGGGAGCGCTTTTTTGATGTGCTTCAGCGGATGACGACCTGCCCGGTGCAGGGCATGACGGGCGCTTCCTTAATGATCTCACCCACGCTGTCCAGCGTGATCACGCCGGAGCGCGGGTTTTTCACGGAGTCCACATGTCCGATGATGTCGGCGTCCACATCGGAGTATTCGAAAGCCAGGTCGGCGTCCTCCATCTTACAGTTGACCAGCTTCAGGTTCTGACAGTAGCAGAACGGCTGCGTGCCGGAGATCGTGCAGTTGATCAGGGTCAGGCCGTCTGAGAACCAGGCCAGGTACTCGCCTTTGACCAGACAGTCCCGGACGGTCACGTTCCGGCTGTGCCAGAAGGCGTCTTTCGTGTCCAGCTTGCAGTTTTCCACGGTCAGGTTCTCCATATACTGAAAGGAGTACTTGCCGGTCATCTCTACGTTTTCCAGCTGCACGTCCCGGCTGTCCAGGAACAGGTATTCCGATTCGATCCGGGAATCCTTCATCGAAATTTCACTGGATTTCCAGCCGAACTCGTCGGAGCGGATATCGCAGTCGTCCAGACGGATGTTTTTGCATTCTTTTATCGCCTTGACCCCGTAAATCTTACAGCGGGAAATGGTCCCGTCCTCCGCGTACCAGATCGGGGCACGGGTCTGCTCATCCATGCTGGAGTTCTCCAGCAGAAAAGTCTTCACATGCCACATGGGGTAGCGCAGGGAAAAAGTACAGTCCGAGACTTCTATGTTCCGGGCTTCCTTCAGAACGGATTCCCCGTCCGCCGGGCCGGAAAAGTCGCACTTTTCCAGCCGCGCGTCCTGAAGATTGTAAAGTGCGCGCTCCTCATCGAAACGTTTCTCTCTGATCAGGGTTGTCAACGCAGGTTCTCTCCTTTCCGCGGCGATGACTCAACGTCTTCCGCCGGGCCGTTTCTTTCCGGAAACAAGCGGGTCCTATTATATCATGGAGCGCCCGAAAAGGCAACAAGGACAGAAAAATCTTATCGGGCGGCCTTCCTGTCAGCACGTGCTTTCGGGCCACGTGCCGATATGAATGCGTCGGAGCAGTCCGCGCAGAATATGACAAATTGTTACGATTCTGTCACTTTTTAGCCGAAAAACCCCCTTGATTTTTAAAAAGAAAGAATGTAATATAGGTAAGCTCTCACGCAGCGGGAATGTTTCGGGATTCTGCATGCGGAAGCCCTGGAAGGGAGGCGCTGATGTGGGAAGAAACGTAACAAGGAATATACTCTGCCTGCTGCTGTCCGCATCGGCGCTGACCCTGTTCGCCAGCGGCTGCGGCTCGTCAGCCGGTGAAGAAGACGCCGATTCCGGGCATGTTCATGATTATACGGCCAAAGAGATCCGTGCAGCGACCTGTGACTCGGACGGCCTGATGAGTTATGCGTGTGATTGCGGGGACAGTTATACGGAAGTCATTGAATCCCCTGGCCATCAGTTTGACAGAGAGATCATCGAGGAGGCTACCTGCGATGAAAACGGGGAGGCAGAGCTGACCTGCACCGTCTGCGGATACACGACCACGGAGGAGATCCCTTCGCAGGGCCATCAGTATGTGCCGGAGATCACGCGGGAGGCCACGCCGACCAGTGACGGGGTCAGGACCTATACCTGCTCCGTCTGCGGGGACAGCTACACGACCACGATCAAGTACGGCGAATCATTCGATGAGGATGATACGGATGCCGGGACACCTTCTGCCGCAACGTCCGCCGCTTCGGATACCCCCGGGACTGCGGATAAGAGTAATGCGGCCGACTCCGCTGTGTCCGCTCCGGCCGCTTCCGCCTCTGCGGGGAAAAACCATGAGCACAGCTATACCTCTTCCGTGACCAAAGCGGCAACCTGCGGCAGTGCGGGCGTCAAGACCTACACCTGTTCCTGCGGGGACAGTTATCAGGTCACGATTCCCGCCACCGGGGACCACGACTATGTGGTCGTCGAGGAAAAAGAAGCCGACTGCCTGCACGAGGGAGAGATCGAATACCGGTGCTCCGTCTGCGGCGCGGTGGACGATGAGATTATCCCGAAGACGGACCATAATTATGAGGCGGTCAGCGCCCGTGAGGCCACCTGCGATCAGGACGGATTTATCACATTTAAATGCACCGTCTGCGGAGCTACATATACGCAGACGCAGCAAGCCACCGGGCATGAGTATGTGACCGAATACAGCTGCAGCGTCTGCGGCGAGACATTCGGCAGCCAGGATCAGTGCCAGGCGCATCTGCAGTCCGCACATAACGGAGAGGGCAGCGTCAGGACCGAAAGTGTCTGCCGGGTCTGCGGAGCAAAGAAGAACTGAGAACCTTTCCCACTCAAAAAATCAACGGACCGCACCGGATCTGTAGAACCGGTGCGGTCCGATTTTAGTTTTTTAAAAAATTCAGGCGTTTTCCTCCCTGAAATCCGAAAGCAGCTGCCGTCCGATCTTATCCATGCGCTGAAGGGGCTCTTCTCCCAGAGCGCTTCGGATGGCCTCCGCGGCCTGTCCGCAAAGGGGCGGCCGGTGCTCCACGCTGTGACAGTCGGAGCCGATCAGATCGACCTCCCGGTTCTGCACCATTTTGATCGCTTTTTTTCTGGTCTTCCGGTCCAGGAAGAAGGTGGCGTTGCACTGCATCAGTACATCGTGGGCCCGGAGATCTTCCCAGATATCCTTTTTCTGCTGGTCCAGATATCGCTCTATATGAGCCAGAAGGACCCTGGTATCCGGCCTCCGGTTCAGACTGTATATGTCGGAGATCATCCGGTCCGTCCACCTCTGGCCGAAAGGCATTTCCAGAAGAAGGACCTTCCGCTTGTCCAGATACAGTCTCTCCAGGTTTTCCGACTGGGAGATCCCCTCAAAATAATAGACCTCCGCGCCCGGAATGATCTCCGGAAATCCAGGCTCCCACAGGGCCATAACTTCATCGTATGCTTTCTGACGGCGGCTGAGAAATTTTTCGGGTTCGGTTTCCCATGCGTAGAAATGCGGCGTCGCCGCGATCGTGTCCACACCCTGCTCCGCGGACATACGCAGCAGTTCCAGAGTTATTTCCACGCTTTTGCTTCCGTCATCGACGTTCGGAAGGATATGAGAGTGAATATCAATCATAATACCGCGGCTCCGGATTCTTGCGAAAGCATTCTGCCCCGGAGTGAACCTTCCTTTCAGAATTATTCTGGGTCCAGTTCATTATAGCTGAATCATCGGATTTATGCAAATAATAAGG
>JAJQAH010000047.1:0-2488 GCA_021203885.1 Oscillospiraceae bacterium
GGCGGTGTAGGGCCTATGGCCACCGTTTACTTTGAGGAAATGGTCCTGGAAATGACCGATGCCGGCCGGGATCAGGAACATGTCAATATGCTGGTCTACAATCATGCTTCCATCCCCGACCGTACCGCTTTTATCCTGAATGCCAGCGATCAGTCGCCCCTGCCTCAAATGGTCGAGGACGCCCGGATGCTTGAGCGGGCCGGGTGTGATTTTCTGGTCCTTCCATGCAACACGGCTCATTTTTTTCACCAGACCGTGCAGGAGGCAGTCTCAATTCCTCTTCTGAACATCGTCGAGGAGACCGTACGGGACTGTGCCGGACGAAATATGCACTCGATCGGCGTGCTGGCCACCGAGGGGACCGTAACTGCCGGTACTTACGATGACGCCTGCGGCAGATACGGACTGTCCTGCATCTATCCTGACCCCGACACCCAGCGGCAGACCACGTCTGTCATTTACGATTATGTCAAGGCCGGCCGCCCTGTGAAAGCAAAGGAGCTGCTTGCCCTGTATTCCCGTCTGCGGGATGAGGGCTGCGACGGCATCGTCCTGGGCTGCACGGAGCTGTCGGTGGCGCACCGGGACCTGTCCCTGCGCGACGGCTGTCCCGATGTGGTTGATTCCCTGGAAGTTCTGGCCCGCCGGACCATCGAACAGTCCGGGAAACAGGTCCGGGCAGAATTTATCCCACGCTGAAAAAACGAAGGGAACGGGCACAGGCCAAAAGGTCTGTGCCCGTTCCCCTATTATTTGGAGCAAAAAAGGATCAGCGATAGTAGAGCGCTCCCGACTCAAATACAGGCTGCATCTTGTCTCCGGAGATATTCTTTGCCAGACAGGGCCCGTACCGCTCGCTGTGTCCCATTTTCCCAAAGACCCGGCCGTCGGGTGAAAAGATCCCTTCGATGGCACAGACAGATCCGTTTGGATTGACCGAGATCTCCATGGAAGGGACCCCGTTCCGGTCCACATACTGCGTGGCCACCTGGCCGCGGGCAATCATCTCTTCGACCAGCTCTTCCGAGGCTACGAACCGTCCTTCTCCGTGTGAAACGGGGACCGTATACACATCTCCCGCCTGACTGCACAGCATCCACGGTGACCTTGTGGACGAGACACGGGTGTGTACATATCGGCTCTGATGCCGTCCGATTTCATTGAATGTCAGTGTCGGGCCCCCTTCTTCCGCCGGACGGATCTCCCCGTAGGGCACCAGGCCCAGTTTCACAAGCGCCTGGAAGCCGTTGCAGATACCCAGGATCAAGCCGTCCCGGTTCTGCAGCAGATCATGGACCGCATCGGTCAGCCGGGGATTTCTGAAAAGGGCGCAGATCAGTTTGGCGGCGCCTTCCGGCTCATCCCCGCCGGAGAAGCCCCCCGGCAGGATCAACATCTGGCTGCCGCCGATGGCCTTGTCCAGAGCCCGTGCCGACTCTCCCAGCATATCGCCGGTCAGGTTTCTGACGAGCAGGATCTCCGGTTCAATGCCCGCCCGGAGACAGGCGGCTGCCGTATCATATTCGCAGTTGGTGCCCGGGAAAACCGGTATGACCGCTCTGGGGCGGGCATATCTGCTCCGGGCCACGACGGGAGATCCTTCCGTGCAGGTCACGGTTGAAACACTTATCTCTTTCGTCTCATCCGTACGGGTCGGATAAATACTTTCCAGCACGTTTTCATTCAGTGACAGCAGTTCTTCGATGGTTTCCGAATCCTCCCCGAGATCGATGACCGGGTCCTGAATCGTTGTCCCCAGCGGGACAGCGCATGGCATATCCGTTTCCTCAGTCAGTTCGGCCACGATGCCACCGGGCAGCGGCAGATACCACGGCAGATCCTGTGCGCTTTTATCCGCCCGGAATCCGATGGAGTTTCCGAAAGACATATTCATCAGCGCCTGTCCGATCCCGTATTCCACCGCCCAGGCGGCTGCCACTTTTCCCTGCAGATTCAATTCACGAAATTGTTCCCAGGCCTCTTTCTGGCTGTCCGCTGTAACATCCACAGCTGTAAACAGATAAACGGGATGACCCGCTTCCTTGAATTCCGGCGACAAGACCTCCCCGGCCCGGACGGGAGCGACCGCGAACGAGATCAGAGTCGGCGGCACATCCAGGTCCATGAACGTCCCGGACATGGAATCTTTTCCGCCTATTGCCGCCGCACCGATCTCCAGCTGTGCCTCCATCGCTCCCAGAAGGGCGGAAAACGGTTTTCCCCAGCGGTCCGGGTCGTTTCGCAGTTTTTCAAAGTATTCCTGAAAGCAGAGATAGACTTGGCGGTAATCGGCTCCGGCGGCCACGGCTTTGGCCACGGATGTGTAGACCGCTCCGTAGGCGCCTTCATAGGGGTCAACACTGCTGACTTCCGGATCAAATCCCCATGCCATCACCGAGCCCTGGTCGGTCTCCTGCCCCGGCAGCACAGGGAAGAGCGCTGCCATGGCCTGTGCCGGTGTGGTCTGATCCCGGCCGCCGAAAGGCAT
>JAJQAH010000047.1:2588-4800 GCA_021203885.1 Oscillospiraceae bacterium
TCTTCCGTTACGACGGCAACTCTGTATGCCTCCAGATTTTCTTCCTTCGCCGCCTTGATCATTTCCTGCTCATTTTCGGGAGCGACCACGACGGCCATCCGTTCCTGAGACTCGGAAATAGCCAGTTCGGTTCCGTTCAGCCCCTCATATTTTTTTCGTACCGCGTCCAGATCGATCCGCACTCCGTCGGCCAGTTCCCCGATCGCCACGCTGACCCCGCCGGCTCCGAAATCGTTGCAGCGTTTGATCATCCGGGCAATCTGGCTGTCCCGGAACAGTCTCTGTATTTTCCGTTCTTCCGGCGCGTTGCCTTTCTGGACCTCGGAAGCCATGGTGGACAGGGATTTTTGGTTGTGACTCTTGGAGGATCCCGTGGCTCCTCCTATACCGTCCCTGCCCGTGCGTCCGCCGATCAACAGGATAACATCCCCGGGCTCGGGCCTTTCCCTCTTTACATTTTCGGTCGGCACGGCTCCCACTACCGCTCCGCATTCCAAATGCTTGGCGATATATCCCGGATGGTATACTTCCGCCACATGTCCCGTCGCCAGTCCGATCTGGTTCCCATAGGAGGAATATCCGGCGGCCGACATCTGGGCGATTTTTCTCTGGGGCAGTTTCCCCGGTATCGTGTCCTCCAGAGGAGTCCTCGGATCCCCGCAGCCGGTGACCCGCATGGCCTGATGCACGTAAGCCCTGCCGGACAGCGGATCCCGGATACAGCCGCCGATACAGGTGGCCGCGCCGCCGAAAGGTTCGATCTCGGTGGGATGGTTATGGGTCTCATTTTTGAACATCAGCATCCAGTCCTGTGCCTTCCCGTCCACCCGGGCTTCCACATGAATGGAACAGGCGTTGACCTCTTCGCTTTCATCCAGTTCCGGTGTCATTCCCCGTTTTTTCAGGGCTTTTGCCCCGATCGTACCCAGATCCATCAGCGTCAGGGGGCGCCGGGCCGCCGTTTCCGGCCCATAGACTTCCTCCCTGACTTCCTGATATTTTTCATATGCTTTCTGCACCGCGGGATCATCGATCTTCACACTGTCGATGTGAGTGGAAAACGTGGTATGGCGGCAGTGGTCGGACCAGTAAGTATCCACCACCCGCACCTCCGTCAGCGTGGGATCCCGTTTTTCTTCCTCCCGGAAATAGGTCTGTAAAAATGTCAGGTCGGCCAGATCCATGGCCAGTCCGTACTCCTCTATAAAGGCAGTCAGTTCTTCCTGGTCCAGGTCACGGAACCCCGTCAGGATCGGCACATCCGCCGGCTTTGTGGTCTCCTCCGAGAGCGTGTCCGGTTTTTCCGGTGCGGCGCGGCGGCATTCGACCGGGTTGATCAGATAATTTTGAATCTTGTCGAGTTCTTCCTCACTCAGATCCCCTTCCAGTATATAGACCGCGGCGCAGCGCACGGCCGGTCGTTCTCCGCCCGTCAGAAGCTGGATACACTGAGCCGCGGAGTCGGCCCGCTGGTCATACTGCCCGGGCAGTGACTCCACCGCCAGCACCGTCCCCTCCTCAAAGGGGAACTCCTCGTCGTAAACTTTATCCACCTGCGGCTCGGAAAAAACAGCGCAGCGGGCCTGCCGGTAAACTTCTTCACTTATGCCCTCCACGTCATAACGGCAGAGGACCCGCAGTCCGGTCAGGCTCCGAATGCCCAGCTGCTCACGAAACTGGTCCAGCAGGGAGCGTGCCTGCCCGTCAAAGCCGGGTTTTTTTTCTGCGTAACAGCGATACACCGCCATAGCGGTCCCTCCATATCAGTCTGCGGCGCCTGGCGCCGTTAAGTATTTTGTGGCCCCCCGGGTGTTTCAGACCCCTTTTCCGGAATTTCTTCCGGTTCCTTTTCAGGGAGCTCTTCTGTCTTTTCCTCCGGGTCCGCATCCGTCTGTCCTCCGGAAGTGCCGGTCCCTCCCGCGCCTGTCTCTGGATAGATCGTATAATAGGCTTTCCACAGGATCAGCGCAGCCAGGAAGAGCGCCAGGAGGATCAGGATGATCCCGGCGACGACACTGGTTTTTATAAAAAGGATCCCGCACACCAGGATAAACCCGAAAGCGGCCAGAAAGATCAGCGACATGATACACAGTATCAAGTAGCGGACCGGTTTCGGTGTCCGTCTGCTTCGGCTGTTTTCCCCACGGCCCAGTGCCACATCCACTAAAAGTTCAAAAAAATACGACATGAATTTCTCTCCCGGCTCTTTTCT
>JAJQAH010000020.1 GCA_021203885.1 Oscillospiraceae bacterium
CCAGGATCTCCTCCTTTTCGGACAGAACGGCCGCCCGGCCGCTGTCGGTCAGGGTCACCACCGTGTGCCTGGAATCCCCGAAGTCGCCCTCCCGGCGGACCCAGCCCTTTCCCTCCAGCTGGTTTAAAAGGGCGGCGACCCGGGCGGAGCTGACGCCCATATCCTCGCTGAGCTCCCTGGGCCAGGCGGACCCGCCGTGGTCGTACAGGCAGCTGAGGGCGAAGATCTCCCCCCGGCCGAAGCCGTTTATTTTCTGATGGAGCCGTCTGCGGTTTAGTTCCCCGTGGATCTCCAGCAGCTCCTCCGCGATCTGGCGGTCGTCCATGTCCGTCGCCTCTATTCCTAACACTGTTAACTGCTAACACTGTTAGCAAACAACAATGTCCAGTATACCACGCCGGAAAATTTTGTCAAGGCCCGGGAAAAATTTTTGCTGTTAATTTTTGATTTATTTTTTTGATTTACAATACACCTGAGTAGTTCTCTGCTTGCCCCGGCGGGCTTTCCGGACGTTTCTAAAGAGGAAGAGCGGTCCCGGAAACGCCCGCCGGCGGCGTTTCTTCCGTTTGCAAATCGGGAAAGAAAAGAGTATACTAACCTCGTTCGTGTGCGAGACCACACGGCCCAGTCTGCAAAAAGAAAGAGGGGCCCCGGAATGCCGGATAACAAAAGATGCGTTTCCCTGAAAGAAATCATAGACTCTTTCAATCTGGAGATCCTGTACGCGGAGGGGGACTATGAGAACATTCCCGTCACCGCCAGTGACGTGAACAGACCCGGCCTTCAGCTGGCCGGCTTTTTCGAGTACTTCAACGAGCACCGGCTGCAGATGATCGGCTTGGTGGAGACCGCGTTCCTGCATCAGCAGACGGCCGAGCACAGGGAGGAGATCTTCGATAAGCTTTTCTCCTATGAGATCCCGGCCCTGATCTTCGCCCGCAGCCTGGAGCCGTCCCCGGAGTGCATGGAGATGGCGAAAAAACACGGTACGGTCATCCTCAGCTCCGACGACGAGACCTCCCATCTGGTGACCGTCATGGTCAGTTACCTGCGGCAGAAGCTGGCGCCCCGGATCACGCGGCACGGCGTGCTGATCGAGGTCTACGGCGAGGGCGTGCTGATCACCGGCGAGTCCGGCGTCGGCAAGAGCGAGACCGCCCTGGAGCTGATCAAGAGAGGCCATATCCTGATCGCGGACGACGCGGTCAATATCCGGAAGATCACGAAGGACAAGCTGAACGGCACCTCCCCCAAGCTGATCCGCAACTATATGGAGCTGCGGGGCATCGGCGTGGTGGATATCAGCCGCCTGTTCGGCATGGGGTCCATCAAGCGGGACGCCGATATCAACATGGTCATCAACATGGAGCCGTGGCGGGACGACGCCGTCTACGACCGGCTGGGCACCGAGGAGCACTTTACGGAGATCCTGGGCGTCCGGGTGCCGATCCTGACCATCCCGGTCAAACCCGGCCGGAACCTGGCCGTGATCATCGAGGTGGCGGCCATGAACAACCGGAACAAGAAGACGGGGCACAACGCCGCGCAGGAGTTTGCCGATCAGATCTCGGAACAGATGAATGACGGAGCCGAGCTGGAATAGCCGGAGCGATGAGGGAGAAGGGCAGCATGCCAGTCTCCCTCTGACGGTTTATGGAAGGTGCCGGCCGTGACGGAAGATCCGGAAAAGCGGGCGTGGGCCGTCGGGCAGCTGCGGGACAAAGCCGCCGAGCTGGGCCGGACGCCCAAAAAGGACGACTTCGATCAGGCGGCCCGGTCCCGGATCAAGGCCTTTCTGGGGCCCTGGCCCCGGGCGCTGGAGGCGGCCGGCCTGAAACCGCCCCGGGAGGAGCATCCCAAAAGCCGCAAAACCAACGGGGAAAAGGAGAACCTTGATTGATACCTGCCCTGATCCTGTTTATCGCCGCGTATGTCCTGATGCTGTGCTTCAGCCGGTACCGGGCCGTGGTGGCGCTGGTCTTCGGGATCGTGTTCATCCTGGCCGGCCTGCTGCCGGCGGGGGACATCCTGTCCGCCGTGGACTGGAACGTGCTGCTGACCGTGGCGGGCATCATGGGCATGGTGGAGATGTTCATCCAGAGCGGCATGCCAGGCCTGCTGGCGGAGATGATCCTGGAGCGGGTGCCCAGCGTCCGCTGGGCGGCCGTGGTGCTGGCCGTGTTCGCCGGGCTGATCTCCGTCTTCCTGGACAACGTGGCCACCGTGCTGATCGTCGTGCCCGTGGTGCTGGCCGTCTGTAAAAAGGCGGACTGCAATCCGGTGCCGGTGGTCATCGGCGTGACGGTCTTCTCCAATCTGGAGGGGGCGGCCACCCTGGTGGGCGACTCCACGGCCATCATGCTGGGCTCCTACGCAGGCATGAGCTTTCTGGATTTCTTCTGGTACGAGGGACGGCCCTCCATCTTCTTCGCCGTGGAAATAGGTGCCCTGGCGGCGGCGGCGGTGCTGTTCCTGCTCTTCCGCAGAAAGACCGAACCGGTGTCCTCCGGCGGGGAGCGCCCCCGGGTCCGGGATCTCTTTCCCACCGGGCTGCTGATCGCGGCCGTCGTCCTGCTGATCATAGCCTCCCTGTTTCCCGACCGGCCGCAGATGACCAACGGCGTCATCTGCATGGGGCTTTTTATCATAGGCCTGGCGGTCAGCTGGATCCGGAAGAGGGACATCTCCGGTCTGACAGACCCCTTAAGGGGCCTGGATCTGCAGACGCTGGGCATGCTGCTGGGCATCTACCTGATCGTGGGCGGCGTGGCCGCCCAGGGCCTGATCGGCGAGGCGGCGGATTTTCTGGCCGGCTTCGGTCAGAACGGGCTGTTCGCCCTTTATACGGTGCTGGTCTTCGGCTCCGTTGTGCTGTCGGCCTTTATCGACAGCATCCCCTACGTGGCCGTCATGCTGCCGCTGGTGGCGCAGCTGTCCGCCTCCCTGGGCGCGGATCCGGCGCTTTTGTACTTCGGCCTTCTTTGCGGCGCCACCCTGGGCGGCAATCTGACCCCCGTGGGCGCCTCGGCCAATATTACCGGCATCAATATCCTGCGCCGGGAGGGCTTTGAAGTGAGAAACCGCGACTTTTTCCGCATCGGCGTGCCGCTGACCCTGGCCGCCGTCATCCCGGCCTGGCTGTATATCTGGCTTGTCTACTGATGATTTAAAAAATTCCCCGCCCCGGGGCGTGCGGGGCGGAAAAGAACCGCTGCGTGCGGGATGAGAGGAAGTTTTCAATGGGAAAAAGGGAGAAAAAACGCTTCGGCGACCGGCGGGACGGGAAACTGCTGCGGGATCTGGACTCCATGCACATCTTCACCCCGCTGCTGTACCCCAACCGGTGCGACAACGAGGCCTATATCTCGGAGGTCATCGACCTGACCGCGGTGGACGAGTACCTGGCGGACAAGAAGGACCAGGATCCGGACTACGCCTACAACCTGTTCCAGATCATCGTCACGATGATCCTGAAGGTGCTGACGCTGCGGCCCAAGCTGAACCGGTTCATCTGCAACAAGAACACGTATCAGCGAAACGAGATCACGGCGTCCTTCGTGGTCAAGAAGATCTTCTCCGATACCGGGGAGGAGGGCCTGGCCAAGATCAAGGCCAGCCCGGAGGACACGATCGACTCCGTCCACAACAAGATCTACCGGCAGGTCAGCACCTGCCGTTCCGCCGAGGACAAGGACACCTCCAGCGAGGCCATGGACATGGTGGGCAGATTCCCCCGGCCCCTGGTCAAGATCGCGGTGGCGTTCATCCGGTTCCTGGACCGGCACGGCTGGGTGCCCAACTCCCTGGTGGGCACCGACCCCTACTACTGCTCGGCGGTGCTGACCAATCTGGGCTCTATCCACCTGCACGCGGGCTACCACCACCTGACCAACTGGGGCACCAATTCCCTGGTGGTGGTCATCGGGGAGCGGAAGATGCGCCCCTTCTACCACGACGACGGCACCTACGAGATGCGCAACAGCGTGGATCTGGGGCTGACCATCGACGAGCGCCTGGCGGACGGATACTACTACTCGCGTACCATTGCACTGCTGAAAAAACTGATGGCAGAACCGGAATTACTGGAAAAACCGTTAAAAGAGGAGGTTGAATACTGATGAGTGAGGAAAATACGGCAGAGACCAAACCAGAGGGAGAAGAGGAGATCACGGAGACGACCGTGCAGGTCAAGATGCCCTGGAAGGACTCCATGGGGGACCTGCCCCTGACCCTGGACTACTTCTCCGGGTCCATGGCGGACATGGTGCATCAGATCGTGGAGAAATACCCCGACTACACCGCGTTCATGTTCATGGGCAAGAAGACGACCTACCGGCAGATGTGGGAGCAGATCGAGAACTGCGCCAAGGCCCTGCGGACCATAGGCGTCCGGGAGGGGGACCGGGTGACCATCGCGCTGCCCAACTGCCCCCAGGCCATCTACATGTTCTACGGCGTGAATCTGGTGGGCGGCATCGCCAACATGATCCATCCCCTGTCCGCCGAGGCGGAGATCGAGAACTACCTGAACATGTCCGGCAGCGTGACGGCCATCACGCTGGACCAGTTCTACGGCAAGTTCGAGAACATCCGCAAGAACACGAAGCTGGTCAACGTCATCATCGCCCGGGTCCGGGACGCCCTTTCCAGGCCCATCCGGGTGGGCTACATGCTGACCGAGGGCCGGAAGATCGAGAAGATCCCCGCCGACGCGCCGGTCATCATGTGGGACGACTTTATGCACATCAGCAAGAGCTGCTTTTATAACTACAAGGTGGAGCGGGGGGACGACGACCCGGCGGTCATCCTGTACTCCGGCGGCACCACCGGCACCACCAAGGGGATCCTGCTGACGAACCGGAACCTGAACGCCCTTTCCCAGCAGGTCGTGTCCGCCAACCCCATGTTCCGGCCGGGGGACAAGATGCTGGCCGCCATGCCCCTGTTCCACGGCTTCGGGCTGGGCGTCTGCATCCACACCATGCTGTCCCAGGGCGGCTGCTGCATCCTGGTGCCCCGGTTCACCGCGGACAGCTACGGCAGCGACATCGTCAAGTACCGCTGCAACTTCATCGCCGGCGTGCCCACCCTGTACGAGGCGCTGCTGCGGGTGCCCAAGCTGAAGAACGCGGACCTCAGCTGCCTGAAGGGCGTGTTCTCCGGCGGCGACTCGCTGTCCGTCGAGCTTAAAAAGAAACTGGACAAGTTCCTGTACGACCACAACTGCGCCGTGCAGGTGCGGGAGGGCTACGGCATGACCGAGACCGTCACCGCCTGCTGCCTGACCCCGCCCCATATGAACAAGGAGGGCAGCATCGGCCTTCCGTTCCCGGACACCTATATCAAGATCGTGAAGCCCGGCACCGACGAGGAGCTGCCCTACGGCGAGGAGGGCGAGATCCTGCTGTCCGGACCCACCGTCATGAAGGAGTATATCGACAATCCGGAGGAGACGGCCGCCACCCTGCGCCGCCACCCGGACGGCCTGACGTGGGTGTACAGCGGGGATCTCGGCACCATGGACGACGAGGGCTTCGTGTTCTTCAAGGGCCGCGCCAAGCGCATGATCGTGTCCTCCGGCTACAACGTGTATCCCGGCCAGATCGAGAACATCCTGGACGCCAACGAGCTGGTGCAGATGAGCTGCGTCATCGGCGTGCCCGACGCCTACAAGATGCAGAAGGTCAAGGCCTTCGTGACGCTGGCACCCGGCGTGCCCGCCAACCAGGAGACCCGGGACGCCCTGATGGAGTACTGCAGCAAGAACGTGGCCAAATACGCCATGCCCTACGACATCGAGTTCCGGGAGGACATGCCCAAGACCCTGGTGGGCAAGGTGGCCTACCGGCTGCTGGAAGAGGAGGAGCTGGCCAAGATCGAGGCGGAGGAGAAAGCCGCCGATACCCAGGTGGATTCAGAATAAAGAGCCATGGCCCGGCGGCACCGCCGCCGGGCTTACTTATCTGTCTTAGTACTATAAAAAGGTGTGTGTGTTTTTTATGATAACCGAGAATACGCTGGAAGAGGAGGAGCAGGAACAGCAGCAGGTGCGGATGCCCTGGAAGAACTCCGTGGGGGATCTGCCCCTGACCCTGGACTACTTTTCCGGCACCATGGCGGAGATGGTGGAAAAGTCCGCCGAAGAGATGCCCGACTCCACGGCCTACATCTTCATGGGAAAGAAAACGAGCCGCCGGCAGATGTGGCAGGAGATCGAAAAGTGCGCGAAAGCCCTCCGGACCATAGGCGTCCGGGAGGGGGACCGGGTGACCATCGCGCTTCCCAACTGCCCCCAGGCGGTCACCATGTTCTACGCCGTCAACCTGGTGGGCGCCGTGGCCAATATGATCCATCCGCTGTCCTCCGAGAGCGAGATCGAGTTCTATTTAAACCGCTCGGAGAGCGTGACGGCCATTACGCTGGATCAGTTCTACGGCAAGTTCCAGAAGGTGCGAAAGGATACGAAGCTTGTCAATATCATCATCGCCCGGGTGAAGGACGCGCTAAGTAGGCCCATCCGGGCCGGCTACATGCTGACCGAGGGCCGGAAGATCGAGAAGATCCCGGCGGACGAGCCGGCCATCATGTGGAACGACTTCTTAAATCTCAGCCGCTACTGTTTTTACAATTACAGGGTGGAGCGGAAGGACGACGACCCGGCGGTGATCCTGTATTCCGGCGGCACCACGGGAAAGCCCAAGGGGGTCGTTCTGACCAACCGGAACTTCAACGCCATGGCGCAGCAGATCCGGGCCACCAACCCCATGTACCGGGACGGGGACCGGATGCTGGCGGCCATGCCCGTCTTCCACGGCTTCGGCCTGGGGGTGTGCGTGCACGCCATGCTGGCCCAGAACGGCTGCTGCATCCTGGTGCCCAGGTTCACCCCCAAGAGCTACGCGGGGGATCTGGTCAAATACAGATGCAACTTCGTGGCCGGCGTGCCCACGCTGTACGAGGCCATGCTGCAGGTGCCCGGGCTGAAGGACGCGGATCTCAGCTTCTTAAAGGGCGTCTACTCCGGCGGCGACTCGCTGTCCGTGGAGCTTAAAAAGAAGCTGGACCGGTTCCTGTACGACCACAACAGCCCCGTGCAGGTGCGGGAGGGCTACGGCATGACCGAGACGGTCACCGCCTGCTGCCTGACCCCGCCGGACAAGCACAAGGAGGGCAGCATAGGGCTTCCCTTCCCGGATACGTATATCAAGATCGTCGCCCCGGGCACCGACGAGGAGCTGCCCTACGGCGAGGAGGGCGAGATCCTGCTGTCCGGGCCCAGCGTCATGGCGGGCTATCTGGATGAGCCGGAGGAGACGGCGGATACCCTGCGCCGCCACGGGGACGGCCTTTTATGGGTATACAGCGGGGATCTCGGCACCATGGACGAGGAGGGCTTCGTATTTTTCCGGGGACGCGCCAAGCGCATGATCGTGACCTCCGGGTACAACGTGTACCCGGCGCAGATCGAGAACATCCTGGACGCCCACGAGCTGGTCAGAATGAGCTGCGTCATAGGGGTGCCGGATTCCTACAAGATGCAGAAGGTCAAGGCCTTCGTCTGCCTGAAGCCCGGCGTGCCGGCGGATGCGGAGACCAGGGAGACCCTGATGCAGTACTGCCGCAGAAATATCGCGAAATACGCCATGCCTTACGACATCGAGTTCCGGGAGGACATGCCCACGACGCTGGTGGGCAAGGTGGCCTACCGGATCCTGGAGGAGGAGGAGCTGGCGAAGACCGGGACGGACGACGCCGCCCCGCAGGAATAGATTTGAGAAGATCCGGGCCGCCCGCGCCATGGGGCGGACGGCTCTTCCGGAAGGAATGAAGACCCATGCCGAATTTTTACGCCCATCTGGACTTCGGGAAGAAGGTCCTGGAGCAGCTGGATGAGGACCTGCGTGAGGAGCTGCAGTCGGAGGCATGCAGCAATGCGTATCTTCTGGGCCAGTACGGCCCGGACCCGCTTTTTTTCTACAAGCCCTACCGGCCGAATCAGACCCGTGTCCAGGGCTTTCTGCTGCACCGCCGGCCCATGTATGAGCTTCTGCCCCGGCTGAGAAGGGCCGTGGACAGCGGCGATCCCCGGGCGCGGGGGTACGCCGCGGGCTTTTTGTGCCACTACGCGCTGGACAGCAAATGCCACAACTACGTGGTCAGCAACTGCGGCGTCAGCGGGGCGGGCCACACCACCATGGAGGTGGAGTTTGACCGCTTCATGGCGTCGCGGGACGGCCTGCACGCCTGCGGGGATGTCCCCGTGCTGGCGGAGGTGCTGCCCGCGGACTTTTTCAGGTGCATCCACGACCGGTTCTATCCGGACATCGAGGAGGACGGGTATCAGGGGGGACTGTCCCTTTTCGAGCGCACATCCAGGTGGCACGGGGAGGCCGCCGAGAAGCGGACCGTGCCGCTGGCGCTGGGCCTGGCCGCCCAACGGTTCGAGAGAGCCCGGATCCTGGAGAACATGTTCATTATAAGGCCCCAGGGCGGCGTGTACGACGAGCACGACCGGAACCTCTTAAAAATCTTTGAAAGCCAGGTGGAGCCGGCTGCCAAACATCTGGAGGAATTCTTCCGGGGCCAGGTGGATCCCGGCTGGTACTGCATGAACCTGCACGGGGAGAGCTTCCCCATGCCGGATATCAGCTGCTTCGACGGCGCCGGAGACACGATCCTGGAGAACGGGGAGACGCCGCCCGAAACCGCGGCGTGCGGGGAGGAAGCAGAGGAGCACGGCGTGCGGCGCCTGTATCACCGGGCGGAAAAGGCCGTGGTGGACGCGGCCATGAACCGCTACCCGGGGGACCCGGAAACCGGGGACAGTGAAAAAGAGGAGCCCGAAGAAAAGGAACCCGAAAAGGAAGAGCCTGAAAAAGAGGAACCGGAAAAGGAAGAGGAAGAGTAAAAAATGCCGAACTTCTATGCGCACACGGTGTTCGGCCGGCTGGTGCTGGACGCCCTGCCGGCGGATCTGGCGGAAAGGCTGCGGGAGGGAAAGAGCGCGGACGCCTACCTTCTGGGCCAGTACGGGCCGGATCCTCTTTTTTTCTATCATATCGGCCGGCCCAGCCGGACGGGCACGCTGGCGTACACGATGCACAAGCACCCGGTCTTTGAGATGCTGCCCCGGATGCGGGAGGCGGCGGACTGCGGGGACGAGATCATATGGGCCTACACGGCGGGTTTTTTCTGCCACTACGCGCTGGACAGCCGCTGCCACGCCTACGTGCTGGAGCAGTCCTCCGACGGCGGCCGGATGCATACGGCCATAGAGGTGGAATTTGACCGCTTCCTCGCCAAAAAGGACGGCCTTCCCCCGGGCGGGGACATCCCGCAGCTTGCCGGTACGATGCCGAAGAGCTTCTACGACGCCCTGTCCCGGTACTACTATCCGGGCATCGAGGAGGACGGCTATGCCGCCGGTCTGTCCTTTTTCGAGCGGTTCAGCCGGATGTACGGCCGGTTTGCCCGGCGGCAGACGATCCCGCTGTTTCTGGCCGCGGCGGCGGCAATTTCCCCGAACGCCGCCCGGGTCCGGGACCTGGTTCTGATCCGGCCCCAGGGCGGGGACTTTGATCTCTATAATGAGGACCTCTACGAACTTTTACAGATGGAGGTGCAGCCCGCCGCGGAGCACCTGACCGCGTTTCTGCGGGGGACGGACGAGGATCCGGAGTGGTACTGCCGGAGCTTCCACGGTGTCACCTTCCCCCAAAAAGAGCCGGCGCCGCCGGTCACCATTACCCGGCATGAGAGGTCAGACGGGCAGGAAGACGCGGCGGAAAAAGAAAATTAGAACATACATACAAAACGGGGCCGCCCGGACATGCAGTCATGTCCGGACGGCCCCGTATTCTTTATGCGGTTTTTCGCTTTCGTCAGGTGAAGTCCTCCATGCCGGGTTCGGAGAGCCCCGTCATGTCGTCCACGGGCAGGGAGAACAGGATGCCGGCCGCCGCGGTGGAGGGGCCCGCCGCCTGGCTGACCGCCTTCATCAGGTCGTGCCGGTCGGCCCGGGCGGTCAGGATGGCCACGATCTCCCGCTCCGGCTGGTAGGAGAGCCCCGCCGCCTTCTGTTCCGCTTCCGTCGACAGCGAGCGGGCGCGGATGACCGTGCCGCCCCGGGCGCCCCACTCCCGGGCGGCGTCCATGACGGTGTCCGTGTATCCCTCATTGACCATGACTAAAATCATGTCATGCTCGTTCTCTTCTTCGATTTCCTTTTCATCCATGCTCTCTTCCTCCTTTTTGTCCGTCTTTTCAAGATCCATTGTCGAGGGGATGTATTTACAGGCACCGCTGAGGGGCACCGTAAACATGATCCCGTTTCCGGGCTGCTCCAGGCTCAGAGCCTTCGCCGCGTCCGCCATGACCTTCGGCACATCTCCGGCGGGGACCAGGCTCAGGACGATGTCCTTCTCCGTCTCCTCCAGCCCGAACAGGTCCAGCGTCTGGGAGGTGGCCGTTCCGTTGCCCATCAGAAGATATCCGAAGTGCAGCGCACCCTCCCCGTACATCCGGGCGGCCTTCGGGCCCTTTCCCCGGTCCACGATGGTGACCAGCAGCTTGATCGGTACTTGATTTTTCATATATTTCAGACCTCCTCATTATTAGTATCGGTATCGTAATCAACAATTTCATCCTCATCCGGCGGGACGGCGGCGCCCTCCGGGGGCACGACGGCCTTCCGGCCGCGGATCCGGCAGATCAGGCCCAGCACCTGGATCGTGATCAGCGGCGTCATGGCCACCATGGCCACCACGCCGAAGGCGTCCGTCAGCACGTTGCCGCCCAGCGCCTCGCAGGCGCCCATGGCCATGGGAAGGATGAAGGTGGCCGTCATGGGTCCCGAGGCCACGCCGCCGGAGTCGAAGGCCACGGCGGTGAAGATCTTCGGCACGAAGAAGGTCAGGCCCAGGGCGATGGCGTAGCCGGGGATCAAAAACCAGTAGATCGGGATGCCCAGCCACACCCGCAGCATGGCGATGCCCAGGGAGCAGGCCACGCCGATGGACAGGGAGATCCCGATGGTCCGCTGGGAGATGGCCCCGGAGGTCACCTCCTCCACCTGCTTGTTCAGTACGTGGATGGCCGGCTCGGCGGAGACGATAAAGTAGCCCACCACCATGCCGATGGGCACCAGCACCCATCGCTGCGGCAGCGCGGCCAGCGTCTGCCCGATAAAATAGCCGGCGGGCATGAAGCCCACGTTGGCCCCCGTCAGGAACAGCACCAGGCCCACGTAGGTGTAGACGATGCCCACCAGGATCCTAAGCAGGGGGCGGCGGTGCATGCGGATGGACACGATCTGGAAGATCGCGAAAAAGACCACGATGGGGATCAGGCCTATGGCCACTTCCCGGAGATAGGTGGGAAGGCCGGCGGCAAACTCCGCGCCCACGTCCTGGGAGTCTGTGACGGCGGGGATGGCGAAGCCGGCGTAGCTGAGATCCGACGACTGGTAGAAGACGCCCAGCAGCATGACCGCCAGGATGGGGCCCACGCTGCACAGGGCGATGGTGCCGAAGCTTCCTTCTTCTTTTCCGCTGAACACCGCCAGGCCGGCGCCCATGGCCAGGATGAACGGCACCGTGATGGGCCCCGTGGTGACGCCGCCGGCGTCGAAGGCCACGGCCAGAAATTCGTTGGGTACGAAGATGGACAGCACGAAGACCAGCACGTACAGGATGATCAGCACCCGGGACAGGGGCCAGCCCGCCTTCTCCCGCAATACGGCCAGCATCATGAAGATGCCGACCCCGACGGCCACCGTCAGCACGATGACCATGTCGGGTACCGCCGGCACCTGGTCGGCCAGGATGGAAAGGTCCGGCTCCGCGATCGTGACGGTCACCCCGATAAAGAAGCAGACCGCCAGCACGAAGGGGAAATACCGGCTGGCGCCCAGTTTCGTACCCATGCTCTCGCCCATGGGCATCATGGCACTGTCCGCCCCCAGGGAGAAAAAGCCCATGCCGACGATCAGCATGACGGCGCCCAGGATGAACATCAGGAGCGTGCCGATGGGCATCGGGGTCAGGGTAAAGCTTAAGATCAGCACGATGACCGTGATCGGCAGAACGGACCGCAGGGATTCTGAAATTTTTTCGCCCAGTTTCTGCCGCACGGCGCATCATCTCCCTCCCGGCAGAATACTGCATACTCAGGTATAAAGCATAAAAAAGCGCATCGATCCGGGATCCCGCGGAAAGGGAAGGAGATCAATGTGTTTTTCTGCACACCCAGTATACCATGCTTTTCCCGGGAGGGCAAATGCAGGAAGGGGAGCGGAGGCCGTTCAGGTCATTCGATCTCCACCCGGTTGCCCAGGTAATCGTAGCACTCGGTGTACCCCGGATAGCAGATCGTGATGCACTCGCCGTAGTCGATCTTCAGCGGTTCGCCCTCCAGCCGGATGGCATTCTGCTCGCCGGTGACGTCGTCCTCGATGATCAGCTGATCGTCTTTCCGGTAGATTTTCAGTCCCGATTTCTGATTCATGATTCTTCCCTTCTTTCCCTTTCTGATCCGCCGCGCCGGGCCTGCCCGGCGGCCGGTCAGCTGCAATCGCAGGCGGTTTCGGTCTCCTTCTTTTCTTCCTCCTGACGCGGGAATTCGGCCAGCACCCCGATGACGCCCCGCGTCATCAGGTCATATCCCAGTTTGTAGAATTCCTCCTCGGGCAGGTCCTGGCCCTGCTCGTGCCAGTGCTGCAGGTACCCGATCAGGGCCGAGATGGCGAAGGAGACCATGTAGTCGAAGTATCCGGAATCCTGCGCGTCCCCGAGAAAGCCCGAGATCGCCGGCACCACCACTTCCTTGACGCGGGACAGGAAGGACGGGTCGCCGTTGGGCCCCAGGAGACAGTACATCTGCTCGTTCAGCATGCGGAACAGGAAATAGAACGCGTCCATCTCCTGGTTCAGATCTTCCCCCAGCAGGGTCACGGCGGAGCCGCAGAACTCATCCCGGACCTGGTCCAGCAGCTCGTTTTCCGCCTGCTCGATCAGATCCGGCATGTCCTTGAAATACTCGTAGAACGTGCTCCGGTTGTACCCCGCGGACCGGGCCAGGTCCCCCACGGTGATCTGGCTGATATTCTTTTCGCCGGCCAGCGCCCAGAAGGAATCCAGCAGTTTCTGCCGGGTCTGGGCCGTCACGTCGGGCCTTTTATTCACAGTGCGCCACCTCGCAAAATCCGACAATTTTTTTTCACTTTGTTGGTTGAAATCGGTGAAAACATATCTTATAATCTTTATCGTACCACAATGTGTTGTATAATACAAGAGGAGGCTTTTCATGGCAGTCATTACCGTAGAACATCTGACCCAGGACTACGGCCACGGACGGGGCGTGTTCGACGTCTCCCTGGAGGTGAACCAGGGGGAGTGCTACGGGTATCTGGGGCCGAACGGCGCCGGCAAGACCACGACCATCCGCCATCTGATGGGCTTTTCCAAGCCGCAGACCGGCTCGGTGACCATTCAGGGGCTGGACGCCTGGAAAAACAGCGCCGTGCTGCAGAATACGATCGGGTACCTGCCCGGAGAACTGACCCTTCCCACCGGACTTACTGGAAGGGGCTTTTTACGTATGATGGAGCATCTGCGCGGCGTTAAGAACGAGGAGTTCACGAATCAGCTGATCGAGCGCTTCCAGCTGGACCCGGACATCGGCATCAAGCAGATGAGCCTCGGCGTCAAGCGGAAGCTGGCCGTCGTGACCGCGTTCATGCACGACCCGGATATCCTGATCCTGGACGAGCCCACCTCCGGTCTGGACCCGGTCATGCAGGAGGAATTCATCCAGTTCGTCCGGGAGGAGAAGGAGCGGGGGAAGACGATCTTCCTGTCCTCCCATATCTTCCATGAGGTGGATGCCGTCTGCGACCGCATCGCGATCATCCGGGCCGGCCGCATCGCGTCCGAGTTCCGGTCCGACGAGCTGAAGACCGGCATGGACAGGATCTACCGGATCACATTTGAGGACGCAGATTCCTGGCATACATTCGTGCAGAAATCGTATAATTTTACGAACCAGAACGAGAGCAAGCTGCGGTGCCGGATCCAGATGCCGACATCGGAGACGACGAGGCTGACGGAAGATCTCTCCGAGCTGAACGTGGCGGATTTCATCGAGATCCCGTTCACGCTGGAGGACTACTTCATGTCCTTCTACGAGATGAAGGAGGCGGAGTGATATGGCGGAACAGGCTGTCATTTCGGTCTCCAATCTGACCAAGGACTACGGCGAGGGCCGGGGCATATTCGATCTGTCCCTGGAGGTCCGGCCCGGCGAGATCTACGGGTACGTGGGCACGAACGGCTCCGGAAAGACCACCACGATCCGGCAGATGATGGGATTCATCAAGCCGGACGGCGGCACGGTCACGGTCAACGGCATGGACCCGTGGAAGCAGGCGCCCGAGCTGATGCGCTCCGTCAGCTACGTACCCGGCGAGATCGCCTTTCCTTCCTTTGAGACCGGCACGGACTTTTTTAAGTATCAGGCCCAGCTGCTGGGCGTAAAGGATTTCACCAGGATGAATCATCTGATCGACGTCATGGAACTGGATCCCACCGCGAACCTGAAACGGATGAGCAAGGGCATGAAGCAGAAGACCGCGGTGGTCGCGGCCCTGATGGCGGAGCGGAATATCCTGATCCTGGATGAGCCCTCCACCGGCCTGGACCCGCTGATGCGGGACAACTTCCTGGAGGTCATGCGGGAGGAAAAGGCCATGGGCCACACGGTGTTCATGTCCAGCCACATTTTCGAGGAGGTGGAGGACGTCTGCGACCATGTGGGGATCATCCGGGACGGGAAGCTGCTGGATGTCATCACCGTCAAGGAGTTCCGCAAGAGCGCGATCCGGCAGATGAAGATCGTCTTCGAGAATGCGGAGTCCGCGCAGTCTTTCGCGCAGAGCTGGGAAGGCAGCGAGCAGGAGGACGAAACGGTCACCTGTTCGGTGGATCCGGATGACATGAATCACTTCTTTAAGTCTTTACACTCACTGCCCGTGAAGGTCCTCCACGAGAAGCATATGGATCTGGGGCAGTATTTTATGGAACTGTATCGGAAGGAGAGCACCAATGAGTGAGAAAAAAGTAAGCAGGGTTTTTTCCTGGACGCTGATGAAGCAGAGCCTTCGCTCCAATATGATCCTGACGGTCATCGTGCTGATCATCATGTGCATGATGAGCGTCGTCATCAGCTATGCCAGTAATCTGATCGGAACGAGCGACACGGAGGATTACAGCGAGGCGCAGGCGGATTTCTACAGCTACCTGTACGTGCTGGCCTCCTACAACGACATGGCGGGCACGGACCTGAGCTATGACGATTTCGCCAAGGGAGACGACACGGAGGCGTACGAGAACGCGTTCAACATGATGAACCAGCAGGCGGACACCGACTTCTCCGTGGAGGGCTTCAAGAAGGCCGCCGATGACCTGTCCGGATCCGAGGTCGGGCTGGACACATATGTGAAGCAGTTCGAGTATGTGTATGCGCTGGGTTCGGTCCAGGGCTGCTTCTCCGGCGATCCGCTGGAGGTCGATGAGATGATGACCACTATGCTGGAGGTCATGGGCGTCTCCACGGATCTGGTCGAGAATATGAGCGAGATGGACGCCAGTTCCATGATCAACCAGATGTACTACACGATCATGCTCATCCTTCCGCTGCTGGTATTCATCGTCATCGTCGGGAACGCGCTGGTCGTGGATCAGGTGGATAAGGGCTCCATGGCCTATATCCTGTCCACGCCCACCAAGCGCAGCTCGGTTACGTTCACGCAGATGTGCTATATGATCTTCGTCCCGCTGATTTTGATAGCCATTACATGCGGGGTACGAATGCTGGCAATGAATGCGTTCACCGGCTCGGTCGACGTGGTGCAGACGCTGGCTATGTACGGCGGACTGTACCTGCTTGTGGAGGCTCTGGGCAGTATCTGCTACTTCGCCAGCTGCTTCTTCAACCAGAGCCGGTACGCGCTGGGACTGGGCGGCGGCCTGAACGTCTGGTTCTTCCTGGCATCCCTGCTGGGCATGTTCGGATCCGAGGACATGGTCAACATGGGCATGGGCGTGGAGGCCCTGGGCACCTTCAACAACCTGACGCTGATCGGCCTGTACGATATCAACGCACTCGGCACCGTCGGTTCCGGCGACGTGGACACCTCCTTCATCTGGAAGCTGTGTGTGCTGGCCGGCATCGCCATCGTACTCTATATCGCCGGCTCGCTCCGGTTCCAGAAGAAAGATCTGCCGCTGTGATAGGGCAGAAATCCTGAAAGCATAACAACAAACAAAGCGGACGCTCCGTTCCTTTCTTTAGGACGGGGCGCCCGTTTTCTTATTGCCTTTTCTATGTACGACCCAGTCCCGGAAAATCAACACTGTACAGCGAAATATCAAAGGTGTTTTTGGCATTGATTTAAATTTTGCAATTGCAACCGACTGATGGATTGGTTTTATATTTACTAAAATTATGTTGACATGTAACGTTATTTGCGTTACAATTATTAAAAATGCAAAGTCCACTATAAAAAACGAGAAAAATGACGGCACTCTTGCGTTCGGGAGTGAAAATCGGCAATGATTTCAAGGAGGTATTTAACTATGGAAAAAACAGCTACTCTTAATTTACGTGTCAACCCTGATGTAAAATCAAAGGCAGAGGGGATCCTTGACCAGTTGGGAATTCCCATGTCTACGGCAATTAATATGTACCTGAATCAGATTTCTCTTACGGGAGGAATTCCCTTTCCTCTGACACTGCCAAAGGCTCCGGATCGGGTAAATGCAGATGTAATGACAGATGAGCAACTTCTGAGTAAGCTGCAGAGAGGTTATGACGAAATAGAAGCTGGGAGAGTGCAGGATGCCGAAACGGCTCTTTCGCGGAAGAAGGATTGCCATAAATGAAGCATTACACGGTTATGGTTACGGAGGGGGCGTTGGAGGACATGGAGGAAATATACAACTATATTGCCTCAGTTCTCCTTTCCCCGGAAAATGCACGTCGCCAGTATAATCGAATTGTGGATGCTATATTTACTTTGGAAGAAATGCCAGAACGATACAAACAAATGGACTTCGATTTTGCACGCCAAAAGGGACTAAGAAGGATGCTTGTAGACAATTATTCAGTAATCTATGCAGTCAAAGGGGAGTCCGTTTTCATCACAAATGTGATTTACAGCGCTTCGGATATTGAAACACGACTGGGAGAAAAGAAATAATGCTACCTGCTGTTTTGAAATGTGAAGATTGAGAGATTATTCTTTTCTGGCAGTTATTATGATGGATAGCTAAGAAGTCAAGCTTGCGGGACCGCGGGCAGAGAATGTAGCGATTTAACCGGTCTTCCACATATGGAAACAGCTTTTCCGGCGACCTCAGATCCTTATACCGGGGATCATCCAGGTCGACCTGTATAATATGGTCTTCCTGCACGCCGTTGTCTAAAAGGTACTGATAAAACAGCCGAAACAGCAGATAGGACTTGCCGCATTTCCAGCCCCCGGTCAAAACTTTTACGAGTCCGTTGTGCTTTCTGCGGACCAGCTTTTCCAGATAAACGTTTCTTTTTATTTCCATGCCACAATCCCTATTAAGAATTTCTGTGTCTACACACATATTTTCTTAATACAATTCTACTCTTCTTTTTCCTGTATTCTGGCAACATGGAATTTTCATGTTTTTGTTACGGCCGTGTTCAGCGGGCCCGTCAGGGGGAACCGGATGAACCCGGCATTTCTTTTCCCAAAAGAGAAAGCTCCCCGTTTCCGGTTGATTTCCTCGCGTTTTTTCATTACAATATAACCAGTAAGAAAGACCCGCCCCGTCCGCCCAAAGGCCGGATCCGGCGCGGGATATGATATTTGAGAGGTTATTTTATGGAGGAAGCGCTGGAGCGCATTCTGCCGAAAGTGCAGAAACCCGCCCGGTACACGGGCGGTGAATATAACCAGGTGGTCAAGGACCCCGCCGATGTGGATGTCCGATACGCCCTTTGCTTTCCGGACACCTACGAGATCGGCATGTCCAATCTGGGCATGCGGATCCTGTACGGCATTCTAAACGGGATGGACGGTGTCTGGTGCGAGCGGGTCTTTTCTCCCTGGGTGGATATGGAAAAAGAGATGCGGGACGCCGGACTTCCGTTATACGCCCTGGAGAGCGGAGACCCGGTGGGCGACTTTGACATCATCGGCATATCCGTGGGCTACGAGATGTGCTTTACCAATATCTTAAACCTGCTGGACATGGCGGGCCTGCCCATCCGTTCGGCGGACCGGACCGGTCTTTCCCCCGTCGTCATCATGGGGGGCACCTGCGCCTACAATCCGGAGCCCCTTTCCGACTTTATCGACATCTTCGTCCTGGGCGAGGGGGAGGACGTGACGGTGGAGACCGTGGAGCTGTACCGCCGGGCCCGGCGGGAGAACTGGGACCGGGACACGTTCCTGCGGGAAGCGGCGAAGATCCCCGGCCTGTACGTCCCCTCCCTGTACCGGGTCTCCTACAACGGCGACGGCACCGTGGCCGCCATCGAGCCGGAGGAGGGGGCGGCGTTCCCGGTGGTCAAGCGGATCGTGCAGGATCTGGACAGCGCCTACTTTCCCACCAAGACCATCGTCCCGTCCACGGAGATCGTCCAGGACCGGGCCATGGTGGAGGTGTTCCGGGGCTGTATCCGGGGCTGCCGGTTCTGCCAGGCGGGCTACGCCTACCGGCCGGCCAGGAGCCGGAGCCCGGAGCTGCTGGCTCGGCAGGGGATCGAGGCATGCCGGGACTCCGGGTATCAGGAGATCACGCTGTCGTCCCTGTCCACCAGCGACTACCGGCCACTGGAGTGTCTCTGCGACCAGCTGCTGGAATATTTTGAGCCCCGGCACATCAGCATGTCCCTTCCCTCCCTGCGGGTGGACAACTTCTCCCTGGGTCTCATGGAGCGGGCCCAGAAGGTACGGAAGAGCGGCCTGACCTTCGCCCCGGAGGCCGGCACCCAGCGGCTGCGGGACGTCATCAACAAGAACCTGACCGAGGAGGAGATCCTCCGTTCCGTCCGCATGGTGTTCCGGGGCGGCTGGAGCAATATCAAGCTGTATTTCATGCTGGGCCTGCCCACGGAGACCGACGAGGACGTGCTGGGCATCGCGGACCTGGCGTACAAGATCCTGCAGTGCTGGCGGGAGGAGACACCCAACAGGAAACACGGCGTGCACATCACGGTGTCCACCTCCTTCTTCGTGCCCAAGGCCCACACCGCCTTCCAGTGGGAGGGCCAGATCTCCCGGGAGGAGTATATGAGAAGGGTGTCGCTGCTTAGGGAGCACTTAAAATCCCGGGACATCAAATATAACTGGCACGATCCGGAGACCAGTTTCCTGGAGGCCGTCTTCTCCCGGGGCGACCGGCGGCTGGGCGCCGTGCTGGAGTCGGCCTGGCGGGCCGGTGCCAGGTTTGACGCCTGGGGGGAGTGCTTTGATTTCGAGCGGTGGATGAAGGCGTTCCGTGACTGCGGTCTGGATCCGGACTTTTACGCCTGCCGGGAGCGGGGGGAGGAGGAGATCCTTCCCTGGTCCGTCACCTCCGTGGGCATCCCCGCGTCCTTCTTTTTAAGGGAGCGCCGGCGCGCCCTGGAGGGCGTCACCACCCCGGACTGCCGGACGGCCTGCGCCGGCTGCGGCGCAAACCTTCTGTATTCGGGCGGGGTGTGCGATGACTAGGATCCTTTTTTCCAAGAGCGGCGGGGCTAAGTTCATCTCCCATCTTGACACCATGCGCACTTTCCAGCGTGCCTTCCTGCGGGCCGGGCTGGACATCGGGCACACGGAGGGGTTCAATCCCCACCCGTTCGTGTCCATTCTGCTCCCCCTTTCCGTGGGCTTTTCAAGCGCCTGCGAGATCCTGGAGTTCCGCATGCCGGAGGGGGAGAGCATGGATGCCGTCCCCGCGCGGCTGAACGCCGTGCTGCCGGAGGGGCTGGAAGTGACAGAGTGCTGGGAAGGCGGTCAGAAAGTCAAAAACCTGACCTGGGCGGACTACGTGCTGGAATTCCGGCGGGAGGACGGCCGGGCACCCACAGGGGATCTTCTGGCGGAGTTGCTTGGCCGGGAGACGCTGGAGGTGCGGGTGCTCTCCAAAAAGGACCCGTCGGGGTTCAAGACCACCGATCTGATCCCCCAGATCCGCTCTTTCCGCACAGAGGAGGACGGGGACCGGACAACTCTGTATCTTCGCTGCCGGGCCCGGGACCCGGGCCTGAATCCCAGGCGGATCACGGAGGCGCTTTTGAGCGAATACCCGGATATCTCCCCCGGGACGGTGCTGTACCACCGGGCGGAGGTGCTGGACGGGGAGGAAAATCCCTTCCGATAAAATCTACTTGAAAGGGACGGGCCTGAAAACCCGTTTAAAGGTGAAATATCATGCCGGATACCCTGATACGGGCCACCGTGAAGTCTGCGCCGGTGACCGCCGCGTGTATAAGCGGCCGGGACATGGTAGAGCGGGCCAGACAGATCCATAATCTGCAGCCTGTGGCCGCGGCGGCCCTGGGCCGGACGCTGCTGGGCGCCTCCATGATGGGGGACGCGCTGAAAGAGGAGGACGGCGCCGTGACGCTCCGCATTAACGGCGGGGGACCGCTGGGCACCGTGCTGGCCGTCTCGGACTCTAACGGAAACGCCAGGGGGTACGTGGGAAATCCGGATGTGCCTCTTTTGGAAAAAACGCCCGGCAAGCTGGATGTGGGCGCCGCGGTGGGGTCGGACGGCACCCTGACGGTCATTAAGGACCTGGGGCTTAAGGATCCCTTCTCCGGCTCCGTTCAGCTGGTCAGCGGGGAGATAGCGGAGGATCTGGCCCGGTATTTTGCGGAGAGCGAGCAGATCCCCACCGCCTGCGCCCTGGGCGTGCTGGTGGGCACGGACCTGTCCGTCACCGCCGCCGGCGGCTA
>JAJQAH010000069.1 GCA_021203885.1 Oscillospiraceae bacterium
GCCAGATACAGGCATACGGCAAGGCACACGGCCCCGAAAGCTATGACCGCCGGCGGGATCCTTCTTTTCATCCGTCCTCCGCCTCCTCTTTCCCGGCACTCTCCGCCGCCCGGCGCTTTTTCAGAATGGCCTCCAGCTCCGCCCGGTCGGTGGTGATCATCTCCTTCTCCAGGTCGGAGGCGCGGATCAGAACGGGGATCTTATTGCTGTTGCTGGCGATCAGGGCCTCGCCCCGCTCGAACCGGGTGATCGTCCGCACCTCGGTGGGGGTCAGTTTCAGTACGTCCTTCACGGTCTCCGCCTCGTCCGGCTCCAGGTTCAGGATGATCTTGTTCTTGGAGTTGTTGATAATGGCCCGGCCGTACTTGCCGTCCTCCAGGCCGAAGAAGTCGGACATGTCCTGGGTGGAGGCGATGGCGGCGCCGCCGTAGCCCCGGATCACCTTGAAGATCTCCAGGCAGAACCGGGCGGCCATCTCGCTGGAGGAGGCCCCGATCAATGTCCAGATCTCGTCGATCAATATGGCCTTCTTCTTGGTCCGGTCCTTCTTGATGACGTCCCAGACGTAGTCCACCGCGATCATCATGCCCACGGGCAGCAGCCGGCCCTTCAGCTCGGAAAGGTCCAGCACGATGTATTTATTTGAAAGGTCCACATTGGTCTGCCGGTTGAAGCTCCTGGCGGAGCCGGTGACGAACCGGCTCAGGATAATGGCCAGCCGCCCGGTCATGGGGTTGTCCTGCAGATTTTTATGAAGGTCCCCCAGCACCGGCATGGTCTTCATGACTTTCTGCCCGTCCCTATACTCAAACAGGGAGTCGTTGTCGTGGGTGATGCCGAACTCCTCGTAGGTGCGGATCAGGGCCTCGTCCAGCATCTGCTCCTCCTCGTTGGTCATGTCGGGCACCAGCAGGGTGAAGAAGGTCATCATCTGCTGGATCTTCCGGGCCAGCATGGAGTCCTCGCCGTTGTAGTCGGACCCGTCTATCAGCTCCATCTCCGGGGACTGGGTGTCCCGGATCTCCATGACGTTGATGCAGTGGGGGGACCCGGGCGCGATCTTGATGAACTGTCCCCCGATCCGCTCGCAGGCCCTTTTAAACTCGTGGCCCTTGATGGGCGCCACGATGAAGCACTGGATGCCCCGCATGCGCATGCGAAGCGCCAGCAGCTGCAGGGTGAAGGTCTTGCCGGCGCCGCTGGTGCCGATCATGGTCATGTTCGCGTTCTTATTGACCTTCGTATCGAAAAGATCCAGTATGCATAAAGAGTCGTTGTAGCGGTTGACGCCCATTAAAACGCCCGAGTCGTCGCTCATCTCGAAGGAGGAGAACATATAGGTGCCGGCGGCGCCGCTTGTCAGGATATTGCGCCTCGTCTTCTTTTTAAGCTTCGGGCTGAGCTTCCCCAGCGGCATGACGGATTTCAGGGCGTCCTCCTGCTGGAACCGGCACTCGCTGACGGCGAAATCCCGGCTTTTGAGAAAATCTTTAATCCGGCGGCGGCGCCACTTTAAGGTCTCGTAGGTGGGCGCGGAGATCGTGATCATGATCGTCATGTAGAAGAGGTCCTCGCTGCAGGTGGCGATCCGGTCCTTGATATAAAACCCCGCCTGCACGGCGCCGCTTAATTCCTCATAGTCGCTGCTGGTATCCTGCATGTTTTTAAGCTTCACCCGGTTTAAACGGATCCTTCTCGCCACCTGGTCCACCGTCCGGCCCCGCTCCTCCCGGTGCAGGAACACGTCCACGTCCACACCGTCCCCGGCGTTGACCAGGGTGCTGACCCAGCCGCCCCGGACCCGGGAGGGATAGCCGTCCGCCTTGATATACAGTACGGAAAAATACTGACCGTCCATAATGAAGCAGTCCGGTCTGGAAA
This sequence comes from Oscillospiraceae bacterium, assembly GCA_021203885.1. GTDB lineage: Bacteria > Bacillota > Clostridia > Oscillospirales > Oscillospiraceae > JAJPXI01. The sequence goes on from JAJQAH010000069.1 coordinate 1,882, forward strand.
AGATCAGCCCCCGGGGGGCTATGTAGTCGGTGACCGGGATCTCCGAGATGACCCGGCCCGGCTTTTTCTTCCGGTTTCTTTTCAGCGCCAGGGTATCCGCCGCCACCCGGCGGATCCGGCTCTCGAAGGGTTCCGCCGCGCAGGAGCGGCGGTTAAAGAACATGTAGAGGATCTCCGCCGCCGCCCGGTCGGGGTTTTCCGGCATATATACGTCGTTCCCGCAGCGGCTCAGGTACGCCCGGGCGTTGCGCACCGCCGCGTCCAGCGCGGCCCGGACCGCCCGGTAGTCACCGCCGTCCGCCCGGGAGGGGGGCTCATACTGGAAAATGAGAAAAAAGCGCCGGGTCAGCGCCTCCCGGGTGCCCACCCGGCGCACCAGGGAGATATAGTCCTCCGCCATCTTCCTGCACTGCTCGTTGTCCTCACTTTTAAGGTCCTCCAGTACCGCCCGGACATGCTTCTCCGAGTCCGCCTTCCGGGTGACGGATTTCAGCTGGATATCCACCGGCGCGATCTTCAGCCAGCCGGCGAAGGAGCACAGGATACTGTACTGCTCCTCGGAGGAGCGGAGCCCGAAATTCACCGGGCCCACCTCCAGGATCTTCACGTACCGGCCGTCCGTCGTCTCCACGATGCCGTCCCGGATATCCTTCACCGGGATGAACGACTGGACGAAATCCGTGTCCTTGGGCGGCTTCTTTTGAGGCTTACTTTTTTGGGCCGCCGGCTTCCACATAGCCGATCCTCCTGTAGTGCAGCACCCGCCGGTTGCGCCAGTAGGTCAGAATATGCCCCAGATACGAGAACAGAGAGTCCCCGTCGATGCCCATGGCCGCCACGATGGCCGCCGGCAGCACGGTCACCGTCATAATGACGATCCGCGCCACGATCCCCAGGGGGATCAGCCGGAATTCCAGATAGCCCAGCACCAGGGCCACCGCCGCCGCCTCCACGGCGTTTCTCGTCTCCAGCATGCCCCCCAGCAGCCGGCCGGAGTCCGTATAGTTGGCCGGGATCGCGAACACGTTGCTGAATGTCTTCTCCTCCAAATTCTCATCTCTCCTTTCCAGTTTAAATCTAAGGGTTAATGCGCACGCCGCCGTACCACAGCTCCAGGTCCGGGAACAGCAGGATCGGATCGAAGCGGGTGGCGATGCTGTCCCCGTACCAGGCCTCCAGATGCAGGTGGGGCCCGGTGGATTTTCCCGTGCTGCCGGTCAGGCCCACCACTTCGCCCTGAGCCACCGTCTGGCCGTAGGAGACCAGCCGGGCCGACAGATGCTGGTAGATGGTGGCGTTGCCGTCCGGATGCCGCACCTGCACGTACTCGCCCCGCTGGCTGTCGTAGCCGGAGAAGATGACCGTGCCGGACTGGCAGGCCCAGACCTGCACCCCCTGGGGCACCTTGATGTCGATGCCCCCGTGATTTTCATAGACGCCGGGATTCAGCGGATCCTGCCGCCCGCCGGTCAGGGAAGTAAGCGTGGTGTACTGGGCCGGCAGCGGCCAGATATAGGAACTGCCCGTGGCCGGCACCTCCCCCCAGTCGATACTTTCCCCGCTGCCGCCGGACACGCTTCCGCTGCCCGCGGCGCCGCCGCTGCCGCCGGCCACGGAGCACCGGACATTCTCGCCCGTGACGGGAAAGGAATAGGCCGGCACGCCGTCCTCCCCGGTCACATCCTGCCCGGCGGAGACGCCGGACACGATGACGGGGATCTGCAGGCTGTCGCCGCCCTCCTGCTCCAGAAACCCTTTGATCGTCTCCGCCAGGTCTTCGGCCGCCTCCCGGTATGTGATCCGCGTAAGCTCCGGGTACTTCTCATCCGGATCCTGGCCGAAGGCGCTCCAGACGCCCTCCTCGTCAAAATCCCCCACGGTCAGTATAAGTTCCCTGACCGTGACGGTCTCCGTTTCGCCGTCCCCGTTTTCGAACGTATGTTCGCTTTCCTTCACCTCGCTGCCGGCCAGGGCCACCAGGTCACCGGCGGCGGCGGAGATCTTAGAGATCATGTCCTGCTCCTTCGCCCCCTCCGCGCCGGCGGCCAGGGAGTAGGCGGCGATAATATATGCCGCGTCGTAGGTGATCTCCGCCGTGTACCCGGTGTCCGTCAGGGCGGAGCCGTTGGGGTCCCGGACGGTGACGGTATCGAAGTCCCCGGAGGCGGCTTTTTCGTTCATCTTCGAGGCCAGGGAGGAATAGCAGCCGGCCAGCACGCCTTTTATGTCCTCCGTATACCCCAGATACACGGCGGACGGGTCCGCGTCCTCCGCCGGCGCCTCGCCGGAGGTGCCCAGAAGGTCCCCGGACAGCAGCCAGCCCAGGCTCTCTATGACCAGCAGCATCAGCAGCAGAAAGCCCAGAAGGGCGATCAGTACGGGCTTTCCGAAGGCGATGCCGGCGGCCACCAGGGGCCCGGCGCCCTGGGTGGCGGAGGCTGTGCCCGTGACGGCACCCGCCGCCTGCCGGCCCGCCTTGGCGGCGCCGGCCGCGGCGGAACTGACGCTCTCGGCGGTGTTCCGGTCCTCTTCCTCCAATCATGTCACCTTCTTCCCGCCGTTTTTCTTCCGTCCGTCCCCGCCGGGCTCACGCTCGGGGACCGGCGGGATCTTCGTGTCCAGGGAGGCCCCCGTCAGGGTATCGCCTTCCGGCATGGATGAACGGTCCACGTGCCCCGGCATGTTCGGTGTATTCAGATCGTTTCCCCGTCCGGTTCCGGACATCCCGGCAGGCCGGGCCCCGCCGTCGTCCCGGTACACGGTGGTCGTGACCGATGAGGCACCGCCGGAGTCCGGAGAAGACAGGCTCTCCCCGGCCCCGCCGGCAACCCGGGATGAACCTTCGCCGACGGTAAAGGG
>JAJQAH010000045.1 GCA_021203885.1 Oscillospiraceae bacterium
TATATGGCGCAGCTGGAGGAGGCACTGGCCGGCCGGCGGCCGGACTATCTGGTGGTCCACCACGCGGAGCCGGATCACGCGGGCAGCATCGGGGCGTTTCTGGACAAGTATCCGGGCACGCAGATCGTGGCCACCGCCGGCGCCGTCAATATCCTGAAACTCTACATCGATATGGATCTTGACAATGCCCTCATCGTCAAGGACGGAGATACCCTGCCCCTTGGGGAGCACACACTGCATTTCCTGACGGCTCCCATGGTCCACTGGCCGGAGGTCATGATGTCTTTTGATTCCGCCACCGGCACCCTGTTCAGCGCCGACGCCTTCGGCAAATTCGGAACGCCGGACACGGCCGAGAAGTGGGATGACGAGGCGAGGCGGTATTACTTCAATATCGTGGGCAAGTTCGGAAGCCAGGTGCAGGCGATCCTGAAAAAAGAGGCCGGGCTGGATATTAAGCGGATCTGCCCCCTGCACGGCCCCGTTCTGACGGAGGACCTTCCGTACTACATCGATAAATACGAGATCTGGAGCTCCTACGAACCGGAGGATCCCAGGCCCTTTATCGCCTACGCCACCGTGTACGGCCACACCCGGGAGGCCGCCTTTACCCTGCGGGACATGCTGAAGGACATGGGCGCGGGGGAGTGCGGGATCACGGACCTGGCCCGGGACGACATGGCCGAGGCTATAGCGAATGCCTTCCGGTACGGGAAACTGGTGCTGCTGGCGCCCAGCATGGACGGCGGCGTCATGCCCTGCATGGAGGATTTTCTCCATCACCTGAAGAACAAAAACTTTAAGAACCGGGACGCGGGCCTTGTGGAAAACGCCTCCTTCGGCCCCAGCGCCGCCCGGACCATGAAGGGGATTTTAGAAGAAATGAAGGACATCCGGATCCTGGAGCCCGTGGTCACGATCCGGGGCGCAGTGAAGGGGGAGGACGAAACGGCCCTCCGGGCCCTGGCCGGCTCCCTGATGCCCTGAAGCTCCCGCATGCCTTGACAGGAACCGAAAGTATTGTAAAATAAAAGAGAATTATTTGGAAAGATCCCGCGGCCGTCCGGAAGGGAGGGACGGCCCCCGCGCCCGGCGGGTTTATATAATCTGCCGGGCATCCGCGCCGCCTTAAATAAGCGGCCCCCATGAAGACGGATCCAGGCTTAAAGCCCGGATCCGGCCCGGCAGCCGGGTCATATGAGCTGCGGGAAGGTTCAATAAAACCTCCCCGGAAGAATATCGGCACACCCTGAAATTATGGGGCGGTGCCGGTTTTTTTAAATGTCCTGAGAAGATATAGAGATTTAAGAAAAGAACGCCCGGCGGATTTTGATTTTGCAAGATCCGCCGGGCTTTTTTCATGTCCGGAAGGGGGAGAAAAAACGTGCGAAAGCGAAAGCTTCGCGGAAAGGAGAGTTTTTAAAATGCTGTGGTTTCTTCTCCGGCTGTCCCTGGCCGTGCTGGCGGCCCGGCTTGTCTGTACCGCCCTGCGGCCGGTCTGGCGGATCATCGAAAGAGCAGCCGCCTTCTGCCGCAGGCACTTTCGGAGAAACCGGCAGAACCGGAAAGGTTAAAAAAACGGGATCTTTCAGATAAAGAAAAGAGGTGAGAACACATGAACGAGACGGAGGAGCGGAAGCTCGGAAAAGACGTGGGATTTGAGAGGATCCGGCGGATCACGGGGTACCTGGTGGGCACCCTGGACCGCTGGAACGACGCCAAGCGCGCCGAGGAGAGAGACAGGGTCCGGCACGGACTGGCCGGGCCGGAAAGCGAAACGGAGGATTTGAAAAATGAGCCGTAAACTGACGGTGGGAAAACTGAAAGAGATCGCCGGCACGGATTATGAGGCGATCAACGAGCTCGTGCGGGGAAGGCCGGAGGATCAGATCATCGACCGGGACGATCTGCTGCTCCGGACGGACTACACGGTGCGGAAACTCTTAAGCGGCCGGGAGATCCGGGACGCCCTGGTGGCGGAAGACCGGCCCGGCCGGAGAGTTAAAAATTTTAAGGAGGAAAAAGTAAATGGAACCTGATGTAAAAGTGGCTTCCCCGCAGGAGCGGCTGTACGCCCGGAGCCAGAGCGCGCAGATCGCCGCCCAGACGGGCTGCGCCGGGTGCCTCCGGGGCCACTTTGGGAACGGCGGGAAGGAATTTCATACCGCATGGGAAGATGATTTGGAGATCCGGAAAACGGAGGCCTTTGAAAATGACCTTCAGTCGCTTCTCTCCGGACTCCGGGAGGAAGGCGCGCATCTGCTCAAAGACCGCAGCTCCCTGCGGGAGTTCTGCCTCCAGAATCCGGAGGGCAGTCTCGGCGTGAACAGCACGGAATATATCTTCCGGGCGGAGGCCGGAGACACGGCATTTCTGCTGCGTGCGGATCCCTTTCTGAAGGGGTACGATTTCTTTCTCTACTGCTACGGGAAGGATCTGCTGGATCAGCATATGAGAAGAGCCCAAAACGGGATCCGGTTCGTCAGCTTATCGTACGAGGAGCTGTTCCGGATCCCGGACGGGGACGGCATCCGCATCATCTGCCCGGACGGGACCTGGCTGGACCGGACCTGCCGCTTCGTGGACGATACCCACGTGGAGATCGGCGGCGGCTGGGAGAGCGTCTACCATATCCGGGAGTTTGCGGAGAAGATGAGCCGGTGCGGGAACACCGTGATCCCGCTTCGCTCGTCCCTGCCGGAGCAGTGCTATGGTCAGCTGCCGGCCACCGGCGAGATCGTCATCCTCCGGAGAGGGGAGAGCGGTTTCTACCGGACCACGGCGAAGCCGGGCAGCCGGAAGAAAAACGCGGCGCTGGTGGAAAAGTACAACGCGAAATACGGTGTCGGCAAAGCCCAGGCGGAGGCCATGATGGCCGGATCCACCCTGGGCTGGTCGGCGCCGGAGGCAGATCCCGCCCATTACGCGGCGAAAGCGTTTTAAGCTAAGAAGAGCCCCTTTTCCCGAAGATCCGGTCATGCCGGATCCGAAGGAAAAGGGGCTCTGTATGTTTATAGGGGGAAATCTCTTACAGGGTCAGTGTGTCCGTTTCACGACCGGCAGCTGTTTAAGGTCCGGCTTGCCGTTGGCGTTTAAGGGGATGGCGTCCATCTCCACAAAGATCTCGGGGATCATGAAAGAGACCAGGTTTTCCGCCAGTTCGTCCTTAACCTCGTCAAAATCGATGCCGGGCTCTTCGGGAACCACATAGGCAGCCATGTAGGAGAGCCCGTCGTCGTCGGTCAGGGCGCGGACCACGGCCTGGCGCACATTGCCGCACTGGCAGAGACGGGACTCCACCTCGGCTGTTTCCACCCGCTTGCCGTAGATCATGATCTGGTCGTCCAGCCGGTGCAGGAACGCGATATTGCCGTCCGGCAGCCAGTAGCCCAGGTCCCCGCTGCGGTACATGACGGTCCCGTCCGGCAGGGTGACGAACGCTTTATTCTCTTCCTCGTGGTCACCGATGTAGCCTGCGGACACGCCGCCGCCGATGATGCAGATCTCACCGGTCTCGCCCACCGGAAGATCGTTTCCCTCCTGGTCCTGAATGCGGATCTCCACGCCTTTGACCGGCTTTCCTATGGGATAGGTGCCGTCATCCAGCACATATCCGCCGTTGCAGCGGTAATAGGCGACGCAGACCGTTGTCTCGGAGGGGCCGTAGGTGTTGTAGACCTCCGCCTTGTCCAGCAGGTTGTCCACATAGATCCCCCGCAGCACGTCGCCGCCGCTGATCAGCAGGCGGACGGAGGCGGGGATCGACGGCAGCCGGTTGATCTCCGCCAGCAGATAGGGAAATCCGGAGATCATGGTGACCCCGTGATCTTCCGCAAAGTCCATCGTCGCCTGAATATCATCCTTCACCTGATCCGCGGGGATCGCCAGGGCCGCCCCGTTCAGAAGGCTGGCATACACCTCTTCCACGAAGATATCGAAGGAGCAGACGGAGTACTGCAGCATGATGTCGCCCGGCGCCGGATGGAATTCGTTCTCGAAGGCCCGGACGTAATGCGTAACGTTCCGGTTCCGGACGCATACGCCCTTCGGAAGGCCGGTGGTCCCGGAGGTATACAGGACGTAAGCGGCGCTGTCGGGATCAACGTCCTTATATTCCCGGGACTCGTCCGCGTCCGCCAGCACGTCATCGAGAAACCGGGTGGGAAGACCCGCCAGCTTTGGCAGAAAATCCGGCTCGGTCAGAATGAAGTCCGCCTGCCCCTCCGTCATCATGATATGGATCCGGCCGGTGGGGAACGTGGGCTCCGCCGGGATATACCGGGCGCCGCACTTCAGTACCGCCAGCATGGAGGCGATCATCTCCGCCCCGTGGCGCATGACGATGCCGACGCTGCGCACGTCTTCCGGGAATCCGGCGGCGATGCGGTCCACCAGACCGGAAAATTCCGAGAAGGTCAGTGTCCGGCCGTCCTCGATGACCGCCGGCGCGTCCGGATATCGGTCGGCTGTCTGCCTGAATACTCCGTATATCGTATCCATGAGAAATACTCCTTTTTTTAAATCATTTTTTGCCGCTCCCGGCGGCCGTTCCCGCCGGTATCAACGCGTGTTATGATAGACCTTTCTACCTACTAAGTCAATAGGTTATTTGAATGTTTACAGTCTTTTTACATTCGAAATTTCTGACGGGGGAGAATTGCGCGTCTCGGCCGCGGGGGCGCCCTGCCTGACACGCCGGTTCCGGGGCGGCGGGGA
>JAJQAH010000041.1 GCA_021203885.1 Oscillospiraceae bacterium
TGGCAGCGGAGGAACTGGTGGAATTTATGGAGAATGGAAACATCGTCAACTCCGTGAACTATCCGAACTGCTCGCTGGGTCCGTGCACGAGTGCGGGAAGGGTCGCGATCTTTCATCGCAATGTGAAAAATACGATCAGTCAATATACGGCGGTCTGCGGCGATGCCGGGATCAACATTTCCGATATGACGGACAAGAGCCGCGGAGAATATGCCTATTGTCTGATCGATTTGGACTCTCCGGTTACGGATGAACTTTTCGAGAAGCTCTCTGCCGTGGAGAGTGTCATGCGGGTACGCGTGATCTGCTAGGAGGTTTTATGGCACAGATCAAACCGTTTGTTTGTATACGTCCCTGTCAGGAAAAAGCCGCGCACATCGCGGCTCTTCCTTATGATGTCTATAATCGCCGGGAGGCGGCCGAAGAGGTCGCGCGGGAACCGGAATCGTTTCTTCGAATCGACCGTGCCGAGACACAGTTTGACGACTCGGTCGATATGTACGCGCCGGAGGTCTATCAAAAGGCCCACGACCTTCTGTGGGATAGTATCGCGGCCGGTGACTTTATCACGGAGGACAAGCCCTGCTATTATATCTATGAACTGACCCGGGACGGGCGTTCGCAGACCGGGATCGTCGCCTGTGCGTCCATCGATGACTATGAAAGCGGCATTATCAAAAGGCATGAGAACACGCTCGCGGGAAAGGAAGAGGACCGCATCCGCCACGTGGATGCCTGCAACGCGCAGACCGGTCCGATCTTTTTGGCGTATCGGGAGAACGAGCGAATCAATGAGGTGGTAAACCGCGAAAAAGAGGGTGCTCCCGTCTATGACTTTGTCGCTCCGGACGGTGTCATCCATCGTGTGTGGGTGATTTGCGACGAGCGCGATATCGAGACGATTCGGGACGCGTTCGCCGGGATTGGGCAGATTTATATCGCGGACGGACACCACCGGGCTGCTTCTGCAGTGAAAGTCGGTCTGGCACGCCGCGCGGACCATCCGGACTATGATGGGACGGAGGAGTTCAACTATTTCCTCTCGGTCCTGTTTCCGGACGCGCAGCTGCGTATTCTCGACTACAACCGCGTCGTCAAAGACTTAAACGGGATGACGCCGGACGAATTCCTGAAAAAGCTTTCGGAAATCTTTCTCGTGTCCCCGCTTACGGGAGAGGAGAGAAAGCCGCGGGAAAAGGGCGAGTTTACGGTATATCTGGACGGAAAATGGTACTTGTGCCGCATTCGGAACGAGGATCGAAATGACGACCCCGTTCGAGGGCTTGATGTGTCTCTGCTGCAGGATCTGTTTTTCGCGCCGGTCCTTGGGATCACGGACCCGAAAAAGGATCCCCGGATCGACTTTGTCGGAGGAATCCGCGGAATGGACGAGCTGGAACAGCGCTGTCACACCGATGCCGCGGCCGCGTTTGCGATGTATCCGACTTCGATCGAAGAACTCTTTGCCGTCGCGGATGCGGGATGCCTGATGCCGCCAAAATCGACCTGGTTTGAGCCAAAACCCAGAAGTGGATTATTCATTCATGCGATTTTGTGAATAGTGGCTATAAATGGCTATTTTACGTTGTTTGGTTTATTGACAAATTGATGGGATTGTGGTAATTAATAAGAATGTAACATGAGGGAACTTTTATGTAACACGAGCATGAAGAAGGGAGTTATTATGCAGCGGGGAACAGTGAAATGGTTTAGCGCGAAAAAGGGCTACGGATTTATTTCCGATGCTGAGGGCAATGACATTTTTGTTCATTTCTCAGCGATCGACATGGACGGGTTCAAGGAATTAAAAGAAAACGACATGGTTGAGTTTGATGTGATCGAAAGCGATAAAGGTGTACAGGCCGCCAATGTCAAAAAAGTGACAGAAGAAGAATAAGCGGCTGTTACAAAAGTTTTTTGATCTATGGGGGCTGTCCTAGCGGACAGCCCTTTCCCAACGGGTAAAGGAAGGTGTTAAGGAGGGACCGGTATTGCGAATTGATCTTGAAAAATTGACGGCATATGAACTTGTGCAGCACAGAGAGTTGGGGGACATCCATTCCGAGGGGTTTTATCTGATCCATAAAAAGAGTGGCGCCCGCATCGCCGTTGTGGAAAATGACGATCCGAACAAAGTGTTTTACATCGGATTTCGAACGCCTCCGGCCGACAATACGGGTGTACCGCATATCATCGAGCACACGGTCCTGTGTGGAAGCGAAAAGTTTCCGGTCAAGGATCCGTTTATCGAGTTGGTAAAAGGCTCTATGAACACGTTCTTAAATGCCATGACTTATCCGGATAAGACGGTTTATCCGGTTGCGAGCACGAACGACGCGGATTTTCGAAATCTTATGGATGTGTATATGGATGCGGTGCTGCATCCAAACATCTATCGGGAGCCGAACATTTTCAAACAGGAAGGCTGGCATTACGACCTCACCGAGCCGGACGGGGAACTCACGGTAAACGGCATCGTCTACAATGAGATGAAGGGCGCGTATTCCGTGGCGGACTCCGTGCTGGAGCGCGAGATTCTGCGTTCTCTGTATCCGGATACGCCCTATGCCAAAGACTCCGGCGGGAATCCGGAGGAGATTCCGAACCTGACATACGAGGAATACCTTGATTTTCACCGGACCTACTATCATCCGTCGAATGCCTATCTGTTCCTCTACGGCGATATGGACACGACGGAGCGGCTGGAGTGGCTGGACAAAGCCTACCTGTCCGCGTACGACTGCATCCATCCGGGCACGGAGATTGCTTTTCAGGAGGCACCCTCCGAGCCGGTTAAAGTGGAACGCTTTTACCCAATCGCCTCGGAAGAGAGCGAGGAGGCGCGCACCTACTTAAGCTATAACTGGTCGGTGGGGACCAGTCTGGATCCCCTGCAGTATGTCGCGTTTGATATCCTGGGGTATTCGCTCCTTACGAGCCCGGGCGCGCCGGTCAAGCAGGCGCTCCTGGATGCCGGCATCGGCGATGATATCTACGGGGGTTACGATGGGGGCCTCTTGCAGCCTACCTTTTCCGTCATCGCGAGAAATACTGAGGCGGACAAGATGGTGGAGTTTGGCCGTATCATCACGCATGTCCTGACCGAACAGGCGGAAAAGGGTATGAATAAGGAAACCCTGCTCTCCGCGATCAACGGGGCGGAGTTCCGATTTCGGGAGGCGGACTTTGGACGGATTCCGAAAGGTCTGATCTTTGGTCTGCAGATTCTGGACTCCTGGCTCTACGATGAGACAAAACCGTTTCTTCATTTAGATGAGCTGAATGTCTATGAGACGCTGCGGCGGGAGGTGGACAACAGCTATTTTGAAGAACTGATTTGGAAGTACCTGCTCGGGAACCAGCATGTCTCGATGCTTTGCCTGCGTCCGAAAAAGGGATTGCTTGCAGAGCAGGAGAACGATTTGGAAAAGAAACTGAGTGCTTACCGCGCCTCTCTTACGGAGGAGGAGGCTGAGGCCCTCGTTCGGGAGACCAAGGAGCTGGCCGCCTATCAGGAGGAGCCCTCCGCGCCGGAGGACCTCGAGACGATTCCCCTGCTCTCCAGGGAGGACATGAAGCAAACAACCGATCCGCACAACAACGCGGAGGAGCAGATTGGCGATGTCTATCTGCTCTGGCATGACTATGAGACAAACGGGATTATCTATCTCGACTATCTCTTTGATGTTCGGCATATTCCCGAAGAGCAGGTCCCGTATCTGGCGATTCTGCGGACGCTCATGGGGCGCATGGACACGGAGGAGTACGCGTTTGTGGATCTGTCGAACGAGATCAATCTCTATACGGGCGGAATCGAGGCAGAGGTCCATCTGCACGATATGTTCAAGGAGGAGGAGAAATATCGTCCTTCTTTTGAAATTCGGATCCGCACGCTGCAAAAGAATCTGGATAAGGCCATAGATCTCGCGCAGAGTATGATGCTCCATACCGTCTTTGACGATGAAAAACGGCTGTATGAAATCCTGGCGCAGACAAAATCGCAGAAACAGGTATCCCTGCGGGAGAGCGGAAACACGGTCGCGACAACGCGTGTGATGTCCCAGACGTCTTCGAAAGCGCGGTACGACGAGCTGCTCCATGGCATCGCTTATTACCGTGTGTTGGAGCAGATCGTAAATGATTTTAGCAACGAAAAGGAGCATCTGAAACAAACGCTTACGGATCTGGTGAAAAGCATTTTTCAGTCTTCCGGTCTGTTGATCAGTGTAACGGCACCCTGGGAGGGGTACGATCAGGTTCGGCAGAATGTAGACCGGGTCCGGAGAGACCTTTTCGCGGACGATTCGGACCGGTGCGCGGCGGAAATCATACCTGCCGCGGAAGGCAGCGAAGGATTTACGGACGCGTCCCAGATCCAGTATGTCGCCACGGGAGGGAACTTTGCCGGAAAGGGATTTTCGTTTACCGGAGCACTTCTTGTATTTCGAAATATCATGAACTTTGAATATCTGTGGACAAACTTGCGCGAAATGGGCGGCGCATACGGATGCGCCTGTTCGGTCAGCCGGAACGGGGAGATCACATTTTCCTCCTATCGGGACCCGCATCTGCGCAGGACTCTTGAGGTATATCGCGGTGTGCCCGAATATCTGGAACAGTTTGATGTGAACGAGC
>JAJQAH010000094.1 GCA_021203885.1 Oscillospiraceae bacterium
TCCTTCTCCGTAGTGATCTGTATGCCCAGTTCTTCCAGCTGGGCCGGATCCACCGGGCCCGGAGCTCCCATCATCAGGTCCTGTGCGTTCTTATTCATGGGGAAGGGAATAATTTCTCGGATGGATTCCTCTCCCGCCAGCAGCATGACCATCCTGTCAATCCCGGGCGCTATACCGGCGTGGGGGGGCGCTCCGTAAGTGAAAGCGTTGTACAGGGCCGGGAACCTGGCTTTCACGTCCTCTTCACCCAGGCGGACCAGTTGAAACGCCTCCAGCATGATGTCCGGATCGTGGTTCCGCACGGCTCCGGACGACAATTCCACTCCGTTGCACACCAGATCGTACTGCCAGGCCGTGATCGTCAGGGGATCGATTTCCCCTGCCGCCGCCTTTTTCAGGATATCCAGGCCGCCGTTCGGCATGGAAAACGGGTTGTGGGAGAATTCCAGCTGTCCGGATTCCTCTCCGATCTCATACATGGGAAAATCCACGACCCAGCAGAAGTCGTAACGCTCCGCATCCATATGATCCGGGCAGAGCTCCCCGAGCCTGCTGCGCATTACACCGGCCGTCTTCTGGGCACTCAGGGTATCTCCGGCGCTGAGTCCCACAAAGCAGTTCGGCTGCAGCTCCAGCCCGGCCATCACCTTTTCTTTTACAGGCTGAACGAATTTGGAGATTCCTCCGGTCACTTCTCCGTTTTCATCCACCCGGAACCAGTAGGGCTTGTTCCCGGCCTGCACCTCGACCTGACTGCACATGGCATCGATCTGCTTGCGTGATGCATGAAAATCGGTCACGACGACCGCCTTAATCGTGCTGTCCTCAAAAGCGGGCAGCCCACAGCCGCCCAGCAGCTCCGTTGCGTCCCGGACCGTCAGGTCGATACGCAGATCCGGTTTGTCCGTTCCGTAGAGCTCCATAGCCTGCGTATAGGGGATCCTCGGGAACGGTGCGCCGGTGACTTTCTCATACAGTCCGTAGCGCTGAAAAACGGGGGGGAGCACCTGCTCGATTACGGAAAACACGTCCTCCTGCCCGGCAAAAGCCATCTCTATATCCAGCTGATAGAACTCGCCCGGGGAGCGGTCGCCTCTGGCGTCCTCGTCCCGGAAGCAGGGGGCGATCTGGAAATATTTGTCAAATCCGGAGGCCATCAGGATCTGCTTAAACTGTTGGGGCGCCTGAGGAAGCGCGTAAAATTCTCCCGGATGCTTGCGGGCCGGCACAAGGTAGTCCCGGGCACCTTCCGGAGAGGACACGGTCAGAATAGGCGTGGTGATCTCCAGAAACCCCTGTTCCTGCATAGCCGTGCGCAGTGCGGCCACCACATTGCAGCGCAGGACGATATTGTCCCGCATCTCCGGGTTGCGCAGATCCAGGTAGCGGTATTTCAGGCGGAGAGTCTCATCCGCCTCCCGGCTCTGGTGGATCTGGAAGGGCAGCTCGTTAAAACGGCACCGGCCCAGAACGCGCATTTCCAGGGGAACGACCTCTATATCTCCCGTATCCTGTTTCGGATTTTTTGCGTCCCTCTCCCGAACTACGCCGCGGACCCAGACCGTGGACTCCTTGTTGACGGCTTTGAACTGTGCGATCAGTTCTTCACTTTCCAGTACGATCTGTGTCACACCGTAAAAATCCCGCAGAACGGCGAATGCCAGGGAGGATCCCACTTCTCTCAGATTGTCAAGAAAACCGGCCAGCTGCACCTCGCTGCCCGCGTCGGAAAGCCGTAAATCGTTGCAGGTGTGGGTGCGGTATTCCGTCTGTATCGGTTCCATAAAATCAACTCCAAACTTACATTTCCAGGATCGGCGTGCCGGAATTTCTTTCCAAGACGCCCTCGGACACCCGGGTGACCGCCTCCTCCTGCGTGACCAGAACCTGTTCACCGGTGGCCATATCCTTCAGGGACACCTTGCCCGCTGCCAGCTCATCCGGCCCCAGCAGCAGCACATACGGAATACCTAGTTTATCCGCGTATGAAAGCTTCTGTTTGAATTTTTTGTCTTCCGTATAGATCTGGGTGCGCACGCCGGCGTTCCGCAGGGCCGTGGCGATTGTAACCGCGACCGACAGATTTTCCGTCATAGGCAGGACCAAAACGTCCGCAGGGGCTGTGAGCAGATCATCGTTGAGCATTCCCTGTTCCTCCAGCACGTAGAAAAGCCGCGTCAGACCGATGGAGATCCCCACGCCGGGCAGCTGTCTGTCGATATAGTATTCCGCCAGGTTGTCATATCGTCCTCCGGAGCAGATGGAACCGATCTCTGGATGATCCAGCATGGCGGTCTCGTACACCGTGCCCGTATAGTAGTCCAGCCCTCTGGCTATGGAGAGATCCACCCGGAAAAATTCCTCCGGGACACCGAAAGCGGTCAGGTTCCGGGTAACGGCCTCCAGTTCTTCGAGGCCCTGGTCAAAGATCTCGTTCTTTCCCCGATACCGGCCGAGCTCCGACAGAACTTCGTCATTGTCTCCCTGAATGGAAATAAACCGCAGGATCTCCGAAGCTTTTTCCTCCGGCACGTTCATTTCCCCGTCGGTCATCAGCTCCCGGACCTGATCCTGCCCGATCTTATCCAGTTTATCCACCGTGCGCATGATCTCGTCCGAGACCCCGCTGAGGCCCAGCATGTCATAAAATCCGTTCAGGATCTTTCGGTTGTTCACCCGGATCTGGAATCGGCGGAGGCCCAGAGAGGAAAATGTCCTGTAAATGATGGCCGGGATCTCCGCCTCGTTGAGGATATCCAGTTTCCCGTCTCCGATAATATCGATATCTGCCTGGTAGAATTCCCGGAAACGGCCCCGCTGAGCCCGTTCCCCCCGGTAAACCTTTCCGATCTGATACCGCCGGAACGGGAAAGACAGCTGGCTGTAGTAAAGGGCTACGTATTTGGCCAGCGGAACCGTCAGGTCAAAACGCAACGCCAGATCATTATCTCCCTTATTGACGCGGTAGATCTGTTTTTCCGTCTCTCCGCCGCCTTTGGCCAGCAGAACATCGGCTGATTCCACCAGCGGCGTATCCAGCGGGGTAAATCCGTACAAGGCAAACGTATTGCGCAGAATATCCATCATGCGCTCCATCTGCATCTGTCTCCGGGGCAACAGTTCCATAAATCCGGAGAGGGTACGGGGCTTTGTCATAAAAATCGTCCTTTCATAAAACAGACCCCCGCGCCGGAAGGAGCGGGGGCGCACAGAAACGTTAATCTCACAATATAAACGGGGTCCCGCCGGGCTTCAGTGCTTCCCGCCAGTCCAGGTCTCCCCGGGCCAGCCCCTGTACCAGCATTTCCGCCGTTGCAACATTGGTCGCCATGGGGACGTTATACTGGTCGGCCTGGCGGCAGATATAAAGCAGATCCGGGTCCATATCGACCTGCCTGTAATCGGAAAAAAAGAGGACCATGTCGATCTCATTATACGCAATCCGGGCACCGATCTGCTGGCTGCCTCCCTGGTCATGGGAAAGAAACAGATGCACCGGCAGGCCCGTGGCTTCGGAAACCAGACGGCCGGTGGTGTTCGTGGCACAGAGGGTATGTTTGCTCAGGATTCCGCAATAGGCTATGCAGAACTCCACCATCAGCTCTTTCCGATTGTCGTGGCTCAGCAGCGCGATCGTCATGGAAAAACACTCCTTCTCAAATTACAAGCGTAACCTTACTCCGGCTTCTCCGCGGTGACGCATTCCCCTTTCAGGCAATTGGCGATATCCAGACAGGCGGCCGCCGCGCCCTCGCCGTTGGTGGCTAAAACCAGGGCCTGTTTTTTCCCTGCAGCGATGGTGACCTGTCTGTCTTCCGGAATGACGCCCAGAAGCGGCAGTCCCGTCTGCTCCGCGGCGTCATTCTCCTTGATGTGGAGTTTGCGCATGATCTTCGGCTGCACCCGGTTCAGGATCAGGTGCGCCTCCGGTACCAGGTCCGACAACCGGCCGGCGGTCAGGCCCGCATCCGACAGGGAATCCGGATCACATGTGGAAATGACCAGAGCCCTGTCGGCACAGGATGATGCCAGCTGGAGCCCCGCCATGGAACCCGTCGGTGAATCCAGAAACACATAATCATAATGCATCTTGGCATAACTGAGAAAAGTGGCCATCGCCTGTTTGCCGATCCCCGTCTCCGGCCAGGCCGAAGGCGCAGGCAGCACATACAGTCCCGGGACAGACGGGTGAGGAATCGCGCTGTTGTCCAGAGAGCTCCGGCCCTGGATCACGTCACCGAAATCGCCGGAGGTTTCCTCTTCCAGTCCCAGAACAGCCATCAGGTCCCGGTGCCCGGCATCCAGGTCGATGCAGAGCACTTTGACTCCCAGAGCCGCCATACAGGAAGATACAGCCGCAGTAACGGTGGTCTTACCCGTACCGCCTTTTCCCGATGTGACCGCAATCGCTGTGCTCATAACACGCCTCCAAAAAGTTGAAAAAATTATATCATAATCCGATTACATATACAATAGCTTGTTAAGCAATATGACGGGGTCCAGCGGTATCAAAGAGGGGAGTTCCGGATCTTTGCCCACCGTCTGGGATACCGGGGATCCGTCGGCCTCCGTTTTACGGCCCTCGCCACCGCCCGTACCACGTCAGTTCCGGGAATCGTATACATATATGTCGATTCCGGTTCTCCTCCCAGCGTAACGATCGCAGTCGCCGCCCGGGAGATCTCCTGACCGCTGTTGCCGGCTTTCATAGCCAGCAGCTGTCCCCCGATCTTCAGAAAGGGGAGGCACAGTTCCGCCAATATGCTCATGGAGGCGACGGCCCGTGAAACGGTCACATCGAAATGCTCCCGGAGTTCCTCCAGGTGCGCCGCCTCTTCCGCCCTTGCATGGATGAATCTCACATTCTCCAGATGCAGGGTCCGGCAGACATCCTTCAGCCACTCCAGGCGCTTTTCGGTACTGTCCAGCAAGGTCAGTTCCAAGGAAGGCTCCAGGATCTTCAGGACCACCCCCGGGAATCCGGCCCCGGTCCCCACATCCAGCACGGTTTTCCCGCACAGATCCGCACAGTTCAGAAGGGCGGCGCAGTCCAGCATATGCATTCTGGCCACATCTTCCGGTTCGGTGACGGAAGTCAGATTCATGACCCGGTTTCCCTCCAGCAGCAGCCGGGAATACGTGGCCAGATCCGCCGCCCGGGCGGCCGGAAGGCCCATTTCGGTCAGGCCCTGGATGATGACGTCCTCCATGAATTACCACTCAAGAATCGAACCGGTAGCCATGGAGTAACAATACATCAATACCAGCAGCACCATAAGTATGATCCCGATCCAGGCCGCAATACGCTTCTTTTTGGAAGCCGGCTTATAGGTCTCCTGCGGCTCCTCCGGATCCTGCTCATTTTTTTGATTCGATGTGTTTTTGTCTTCGTCCCCCATGGCTAAACCTCAAAATGTTTCCGCTGCTTTTACTCCGTAGGGCTGTCTCCGTTGCTTTCCGGCTCCTGTCCGGAAGCATCCGGCTCCGCGTCGTCTTCGGACGGCTCACATGTCTGCGCGTCCACATAGTCCTCGGCATGCATTCCCTTAAACGGGTCCTGATCATCAGACGGGGGCATATGGAACTTGGCCTCCATGCCGTTCTCATCCGTTGTAATATCCATATCCCAGGTCATGGCCCTCAGTTTTTTCTTGTTCTTCACGCCCGCCTCTTCCTCGCTGGAAACTTTGTAGGGGAGAAGAGCTACCAGAGCGAGTCCGGCTCCCGCAAGCATCAAAAGTTTCGTAAATGTCCTCATGATTTTTTCTCCTTTCCTAATCTGTCATTTTGAGGGGATCAGAATCTCCTTGCCCCCCATATACGGCTGCAAGACCACAGGCACCTTTACGGTTCCGTCGGCCTGCAGATTGTTTTCCAGAAGCGCAATCAGCATGCGCGGCGGGGCAGCGACGGTATTGTTCAGGGTATGGGGCAGGTAGGTGCCTCTCTCGCTCTTCACGCGCATTTTCAGCCGCCTGGCCTGCGCGTCACCCAGGTTCGAGCATGAGCAGACCTCAAAATATTTTTTCTGCCTCGGGGACCAGGCCTCGATATCGCACGATTTCACTTTCAGGTCGGCCAGATCTCCCGAGCAGCATTCAATCTGACGGACGGGGATATCCATGGACCGAAACAGCTCCACGCTGTAGTGCCACATTTTGTCGTACCACTCCATGGAGTCTTCCGGATTGCAGATCACGATCATTTCCTGCTTCTCGAACTGATGGATCCTGTAGATGCCGCGCTCCTCGATCCCATGGGCGCCCTTTTCCTTTCTGAAACACGGCGAATACGATGTCAGCGTCTGCGGCAGCTGATCCTCGGTAAAAATATGATCGATAAACCGGCCGATCATGGAGTGTTCCGATGTTCCGATCAGGTACAGGTCCTCGCCCTCCACTTTGTACATCATCGTGTCCATATCGCTCCGGCTCATGACTCCTTCCACCACACTGCCGTGTATCATGAAAGGCGGAATACAATAAGTAAATCCCTTGTCGATCATAAAGTCCCTGGCATATGACAGTACGGCGGAATGGAGCCTGGCAACATCGCCCAGCAGATAATAAAACCCGGCACCGGCCACCCGCGCGGCGGCATCCATGTCGATCCCGCCGAAGCTTTCCATAATATCCGTGTGATACGGGATCTCGTAATCCGGAACCTGGGGCTCGCCGAATCTTTCGACCTCCACATTGCAGCTCTCATCCCTGCCGATCGGGACCGATGGATCGATCATATTGGGGATCTGAAGCAGGACCCGGCGGATCTCCTGTGCCAGTTCCGCCTCTTTATTCTCAAGCTCCGCCAGGCGGTCCGCATTGGCCTTGACCTGATCTTTCGCCTTTTCGGCCTCTGTCAGCTTGGAAGGATCCGATTTTGCCTGTGCCATCAGCACGCCGACGAGCTTGGAAAGAGTGTTCCTTTCCGTTCTCAGGTTTTGTGCCTCGTGAATGGTGGCGCGGTTCTCCTCATCGAGGGCCAGGGCCTGATCCACCAATGGCAGCTTCTCATCCTGAAACTTCTTGCATATATTTTCCCGCACGGCGTCCGGGTTTTCCCTGATGAATTTTATGTCCAGCATTTCCGTTCTCCCCTCAAAGGTTTTAGGATTTTAGTACGCCAGCGGTGGTCATTTATGTTTTTTTACATTTCTCAGACTGGAAAGCAGACTTTCCAGATCATCTTCTCCGTAATATTCCAGCCGGATCGTTCCCTTTCTTTTCCCCGGCACGATGGATACTCTCCGGCCCCAGCCGGTGGAAAGTTCCTCCTCCAGAGCGTCATAATAGATCTTATTCGGGTCCTTACCTGCTGATGATCGACGTCCCTTTGATTCACTCCCGTTCTGGATCTTTTTCACCAGCGCCTCGGTCTGCCGTACACTCAGCCCCCGGTCTACGGTTTCCCGTGCCGCTTCCAGCTGCTGTGTTTTTTTGTCTAAAACGGCGATGGCCCTGGCATGCCCTGCGGACAGCTGCCCGTCGGAAACCATCTTCTGAACGTCCCGTGAAAGGGAAAGCAGCCGGAGGGCATTGGCGACGGCCGGGCGGGATTTCCCGACCCGATCCGCGATCTCGTCCTGCGTCAGCCCGTATTCATCCTTCAGCGCCGCATATCCGTTTGCTTCTTCAATGGGATCCAGATCTTTTCTCTGCAGATTCTCGATCAGACTCAGCTCCATTACCTTCCGATCGTCCGCATCAAGAACAATGACAGGAATATTTTCCAGACCGGCCTGTTTCGCGGCTCTCCACCTGCGCTCTCCCGCGATGATCTGATAATAACCCGAGCCCAACCGTCTGACCGTCAGAGGCTGCAAAACACCGTGGACACGGATGGAGTCCGCCAGATCGCTCAGGCTGTCATCGTCGAAGTTTTTACGCGGCTGCTCCATGCTTGGCTCCACCTGGGATATCGGGAGGGAAAGTACCTCGGCGGTCTCCTCCGTCAGGGTCGCACCTCCAAGCAGTGCGTCGAGTCCTTTTCCGAGTCCGCGTTGCTTAGCCATAAAAATCACCTCATGCTGAGGCCCTGTAAAGGGCCGTTAAAAATGTTTCACGTGAAACATTTTTTGAAATTCTTTGCACCCATACCGGAGCTTTTCTATTTCTTCCCGTTTTTTTTGAGAAATTCGGCTGCCAGGTCACGGTATGCTTTTGCTCCCCTGGACCGCTTGTCATACTCGAAAACCGGCTCGCCGTGGCTCGGCGCTTCGGAAAGGCGGACATTCCTCGGAATCCTGGTACGATACACCTGCCCTGGAAAATGCTTGCGTATTTCCTCAGCGACCTGGGACGATAATTTCGTGCGCGAATCATACATGGTCAGGATCACGCCGTCCACCGCCAGGGATGGATTCAGGTTTTTTCTGACGATCTTCACAGTGGAAAGGAGATCAGTCAGCCCCTCCAGCGCATAGTATTCACATTGAACCGGGACGAGAAGGCCGTCCGCAGCGCAGAGGCCGTTCAGCGTCAGCAGTTCAAGAGAGGGCGGGCAGTCGATAAAGATAAAGTCGTATTCCTCCTGCAATGGCTTGAGTGCATTCTTCAGCCGGGATTCGCGGTGATCCAGCTCGGCCAGTTCCACGCTGGCTCCCGCCAGGTCCCGGTTCGCAGGGAGGACATCCGACCATTTTGTGTGCACCACTGCATCTTCCGCCGCGGCATTTCCGATCACAACATCATAGATTGACGGTTCGACGTCATTTTTGTCGATGCCGAATCCCGATGTGGCATTCCCCTGGGGGTCGAAATCACAGCACAGCACTTTTCGCCCGCGCATCTGCACCGCTGTTGCCAGGCTGACACAGGTCGTTGTCTTTCCAACACCGCCTTTTTGGTTTACGACAGCAAAAGTTTTTGCCATGAAGTTCCCGCCTCTGCTTCTCTTTCTCTTTTGGAATCAGTTTTCTTTCCTCATATGAATTCTGCATCTCTTTAAATTCATTATACCTTACAGGCCGTCCGGAATGCAACAACTTTTTATGATGCCGGGAACATTTCTAAATAACTGATAAAGTTAATGTTTAGCCTTTCCATGTAAAAATGTTTCACGTGAAACATTTTAAAGCAGTCCATGTCAATTGATTCGAACATATGTTCGTATCCCTCGGCCGGACGGGTATCTCTTGCAGTAAGGCCTGACCATCATTCCTAAAAAGGGGCGGTGCCGGTCTGGTTCGGCACCGCCCCTGAAATATTTCTGGCATTTGATGGCTCTTTTCGGCTGCTTGTTCTTTAGCCCTCGGCTTCTTCTGCTTCGGCCGTCTCGCTCTCTTCCGGCACCTCGGCCTCTTCATCGAGTTCCCGTGCCTCATCCTCGTCCAGCTTGGCGATCACCAAGTACCGCCGGGTGTTGTTTCCGTCCAGGCAGGTCGAGAGCACGAGCAGATGGTCTCCGTATTCCACGTCGATGTTGCGGTCAAACTGCGCCGTGAGCTCTGTATTGGATGTAACCATGTCCCAGAACTCATTAAAGGAATCCTCGTCGTTGAAATCAAAATTAGCCATGATGTGGCGGTTATCAAAAGGCACCGCCGCACACACCGTGTAATCCAGCTCCCGGTCCGGGAGGTACACGATGATCCTGTTATGCTCGGCAAAGGATTCGGCGTTGGAGTAGATCTGCTGCAGATTCCCGAACATCGTCCCGTTTGTCATGTGATGCCCGTAAAATACCGTCACATGATCCGCCATATCTTTGCTGTTGTAACCGGCCTGGGAGAAGATCGACCCGGCGACGGCGTAATTCCCGTCCAGGTCACGCCTGAGATAATATTCATCCTCAATATCGCTCTGGACCACCGCGTAACTGATTGAAGTGCCGGGTATATCCAGCCAGGCATAAATATCTTTATTGCGGTCCTGCAGCGCCTGAAAGTCGATGGAGCTGGCGTAGGGAGAAGTCTCTCCCTCCTCATCCCCATTTTCGCTGTCATCCGTTTCCACAGGTTCTTCCGACGTTTTCTCCCCGGATACGGAGATCAGCGGCGGGCTCTCCGGTTCCGTCCCGCCAAACACGCCTGTCATAAACAGAATCACTACAACAGCTGCGACAGCGACCACCAGGCAGGCAATCGCTATAATCAAATATGTTCTTCTTTTTTTCATGCTCTGCGCCGCTGCCCTCCCATGCACGGAGAAGAGGAATCTCGGGAGATCCTGTTTTCCAAGCTGGCTGCCATATTAAAAGCTTCCTGCCGGCGAAACCCCGGGAATTTAACGTTTGGAGAACTGCGGAGCGCGCCGTGCCGCCTTCAGGCCGTACTTCTTGCGTTCCTTCATTCTGGGATCGCGGGTCAGGAAGCCCGCCGCTTTCAGAGCAGGCCGAAAGTCCGGGTTGGCCTCGAGCAGGGCACGGGAGATGCCGTGCCTCAGTGCGCCGGCCTGGCCGGAAACACCGCCGCCGGAGACAGTGGCTACAATATCCACACGCTCCGTCATATCCGTCGTGTTCAGCGGCTGCCGGACGATCATTTTCAGCGTCTCCAGCCCAAAATAATCATCGATGCTCCGGCCGTTGATCGTGATGGATCCGGTGCCGCCTTCAAACAGCCGGACACGGGCCACGGAAGATTTCCGCCGGCCGGTTCCGTAATAATAAGGCTTTTTGCTTTTATACATCTGCAAATTCCTCCTTAATCCTGCGTCCAGGGCTCGGGGTGCTGCGCGGCATGCTTGTGCTCACTGCCGCGGTAGACTCTCAGCCGTGTCATTTCTTCCCGTGAGATACTGTTGCTGGGCAGCATACGGCGTACAGCCAGCGTGATAGCCCGTTCGGGTCTCTTTTCCATCAGATCGCGGTATTTGACCTCTTTCAGGCCGCCCGGCCATCCCGAGTGGTGGCGGTAATACTTCTGATCCAGCTTCTTCCCGGTCAGAACCGCTTTCTCCGCATTTAAAACGATCACATAATCCCCGCAGTCAACATGAGGGGTGTATTCGGGCTTGTGCTTCCCCCGAAGCAGCGTAGCGGCAGTGGCAGCGGTTTTGCCGAGAGGCTTCCCGGCGGCATCGAGGATAAACCACTTGCGCTGGATATTGCCCTTGTTTGCCATATAAGTGGACATGGTACACTCTCGCTTTCTGTAAATATTTTTCCCCGGTTTTCCCGGAAAACGGAACATCCGGGGTCTTCTTACTGCTGTCTGCCTTTACAAAGACAGGCGAAATGTATTATAATACCAAGAAAGGCCGGTGTCAACACCTTTTCCCTGTTTTTTCAAACGGCCGGAAAAAACCTTTGATTTTCTCCTGATTTCTTTCGTTTTCTCCTAAATACTCGTTTTCGATTTTATTTTTTCAGGGTGTCCTCATGAATAAGATTTTAAGCCATGTCCGCCGCTGCGTGGAAGATTATGATATGATACAGCCGGGAGATCGCCTGGCGGTCGGGGTGTCCGGGGGAAAAGATTCCCTGGTCCTGCTGGATGCCCTGTACCGTCTGAGTTCGTTTTTCCCCGTTCCTTTCTCTCTGGAAGCCATCACCCTTGATCTGGGCCTGCCGGACATGGACTTTTCTCCTGTCGCCGACTGGTGCGAAAGCCGGCATATCCCCTATACGCTGAAAAAAACCGAGATCGCGCGCATTATATTTGATGAACGGAAAGAGAAAAACCCCTGCTCCATGTGCGCAAAAATGCGGCGGGGCGCTCTCAATGACCTGCTGCTGGAACGCGGCATCTCCAAACTGGCGCTCGGTCATCATTTTGACGATGCCGTTGAAACATTTTACCTTTCTCTGATCTACGAGGGACGGCTCTCCTGTTTTCAGCCGGTCACCTATATGGAACGGTCTGGGATCACGCAGATCCGCCCCCTGCTTTACTGTAAAGAAGGGCATATCCGCACGGTCGCCCAGAGAGAGGGGCTTCCGGTCGTGCAAAATTCCTGCCCCGCCGACAAGGAGACCAAGCGTCAGGAGATCAAGGACCTGCTCTCTGAGCTGAGTCAGCGCTATCCGCGCATTAAAGACTATACTTTCGGCGCCATGCAGCGTCTTCCGCTGCCGGCCTGGGCGCCAAATCATGATCGAGACAAGAGGTGTTCCCCGTGAATGTTTCTGTTCTGTTGACCGCCCTCAAAAGCATCTGTGTCTATCGGGATGTGTGCCGGCTTCCGGTCTTCCGGGAAATCGAAAATTTTCTCGGCGCGCTGGCCGGGGAAGATTGGGACCGGGCGGTGGAATCATACTCCGAACTTTATTATCTGCTTTGCAGCGAAGGCTGCCGCAGCGTGGGGGAGTGGCTGGACCGCCGTCTCCGTTACAGCGAAGCCCCGTATCCGCATCTGGCGGAAAATGACGATTCGGATCAGGCTCTGGAATCCGCCGCCAGGCGCGATGTGGAGATTTTTTCCGCACTGGCCGGGCTCAGCGGGGAACAGCTTCTTTCTCTTCTCGGCGATCTGATGCCGCCGGAGCACCGCCGGGCCCTGTCAGACCTGCCTGTCTGGAAGGGGGATGTTCCCTTTGACTTTGAAAGCCTGACTGCTTCTTACCGGGAATGCGGCACGGGTCTGTTTGCCCAATACCGGGCATTTATCTGGGAGCGGGGCAATCTGCTCCCCATACGGGATCCGGACGTTCCGAAAGAAGGAGATCTGATCGGGTATGATCGTCAGCGCGCGGCCGTGGTGGACAACACCAGGGCACTGCTCCGCGGCTTCCCCGTCAATAATGTCTTATTATACGGAGACAGCGGCACCGGGAAATCCGCCACCGTAAAATCCCTGCTGTCGGTCCCGGATTTTCAGGAGCTGCGCATTGTCGAGCTGCAGAAGGAAAACCTGAAGGATATGTCCCAGCTGATCCGTCTGCTCCGCCCGCACCGCCAGAAGTTTATTCTGTTTATCGACGATCTCTCTTTTGACAAGGATGACCAGACATACTCTCTGCTGAAGACTATTTTGGAAGGTGGACTGGAGAAGCACCCCTCCAACATGGCGATCTACGCCACTTCCAACCGGCGTCAGCTTATGCGCCAGACCTTTTCCGACCGGCAGGGGGATGAGGTGGATGCTTCGGAAACCGTCCAGGAGAAAACCGCTCTTTCCGACCGGTTCGGCCTGCGTGTGTCCTTCCTTTCTCTGAATAAAGAGGAGTTCCTGGAACTTGTAGACGCTCTGGCCGCCCGGGAAGGGATCAGCCTGCCCCGTGAAGAATTACACAAAATGGCCGTCCAGTGGGAACTCCGTCACCCCGGCCGGACCCCGCGGGCAGCCCGCCAGTTCCTGGCGAGTCTGGTTTGATTTATGGACTGGCTGGAGATCACCGTAAACTGCGCCGGCGAAGAGGATCTGGACCGTCTGACCGCCCGGCTCAGCGCCAACGGGGCGGATCAGCTGATTATTGAGGATGAAAAGGATTTTCAGCGTTTTCTGGCGGAAAATCATCAGTACTGGGATTATGTGGATGAGGACCTGCTCCGGCAGATGAAAGGAGCCGCCCGGGTCCGGTTTTACGTGCCGGACAGCCCGGACGGCCGCTCATTGCTGGCTCAGTATACGGACGGCCTGGAAAACTACGATATTCACTCCAAAGTCGTCCGGGATGAGGACTGGTCCACCAGCTGGCTGCAATTTTATAAGCCGATTCCCGTCGGTCACCGGCTGCAGATCGTCCCGGAATGGGAGCGGGACGTCCCCGTGCCCGCGGGCAGGACCCCGGTCCTGCTGGATCCGGGCCTGGCATTCGGGACCGGAAGCCACGCCTCCACCCAGCTGTGTCTTGAACTGCTGGAACAGGTCGTGGAGCCCGGAGACCGCATCTTGGATCTCGGCTGCGGCAGCGGAATCCTTTCTCTGAGCGCTCTCTGCCTGGGAGGAGACTCAGCCGATGCCGTGGATATCGACCCGAAAGCCGTGGAATCGGCCCGCCGGAATGCGGAGCTGAACCGGATCGGGCCGGACCGCTACCGGGTATACGCCGGAGATATCCTGACGGATCCGGATCTGAAAGAGCTGCTGGACAGTTTTTCTCCCTACCGGTTGATCCTGGCCAATATCGTGGCCGACGTGATCATCGATCTGGCACCCCTTGCCGCCGGGTGGCTGGACGCGGGCGCCTTATTTCTCTGTTCCGGGATCCTCCGTCCCCGTCTGCCGGAAGTGATGTCCGCCGTGACCCGGGCAGGCCTCACCGTCCGGCAGCAGAGTGAAAGGGATGACTGGTGCGCACTTTTGGCGGAAAACGCCGGCGGTTGATAAGAATACCCGGAAAGAGAGCTTATCACACGCCGGCTGCTAAAATATTTTTGTTGCAATATTGGAGCTGAACCCTCCGTCTCCTTCAGGGGAGCGGGATGGTTCAGCTCTTCATTTGTCTTGCGATCCACTCCATAATGACATCCGCGACATATTCCTGCTGGCTGTCTGTCAGTGGTTTTCCCTTCGGGATCCTGTGCCACTTTTCAAGGCAGTCCCGGCAGCAGGTGGCGGTCGCATGCTGCGCTATGAACACCGGGTGTCCTTTCATCGGCGTCTGTTTTCCGTCGTTCACGGGATGAGCCGGCGCCAGCCGCTTTCGGATAAAATCTTCCGCGTGAGAGCGGATCGTATCCATCCCTTTTCGTGTGACATAGTCACGGTCTCCCTCTTTCAGGGAAAACCGGCTGCGAAAGTCGGATCTGGCCAGGCGGGTAAACAGCTCTTCAAAGTGATCGACGCCGGGGCCCGTATTTCCTTCTCTCAGCCGTTCCGCCAGTTTCGTATTCCGGAATGCGGTCTTGTCGTTTTGAACGGCACATGCGATGGCCTTCTTTTCACCGATCAGAACGAGGACCTTTTTCGCCCGGGTCACGCCCGTATAAAGAAGGTTCCTCTGCAGCATGACATAATGGCTCATCGTCACGGGCATGACCACGATCGGATATTCAGACCCCTGCGCCTTATGGATGGTCGTCGCGTACGCCAGCACCAGCTCGTCCAGTTCGGTCACATCATAGTTGACGATCCTTCCGTCAAAATCCACGGCCAGCTCCCGGTCCTCCGTATCCACCTTTTCAATAATGCCGATATCCCCGTTATATATGTCTTTCTCATAGTCATTCCGGATCTGCATGACCTTGTCATGCAGACGGTACTGGATCCCGCCCCGCTGCAGACAGATCTTTGTCGGATTCATCGCGTCCTGCAGCACCTGGTTCAGGTTCGCCGCCCCGCATTCGCCTCTCTGCATCGGCGTCAGTGCCTGGATGTCCCGGAAGGCATCCACGTGATAATAAGAAGGCAGGTTCTGGGTGCAGAACCGCACCAGCGTGTCCACGATTTCTTCGTTGCTCCCCCTGGCGGCGAAAAAGAAGTCCGAGTCCTGCCCGCCCCGCAGGTCCGGCATCTCCCCCCGGTTGATCCGGTGCGCATTCGTCACGATCCGGCTGCCCTGCGCCTGACGGAAGATCGTGGTGAGCCGGACCACCGGGACGCTGTCGGAAGCGATGATGTCCTTGAGCACGTTGCCCGCACCGACACTCGGAAGCTGGTCCACATCCCCGACCAGGATCAGCGTCATGGTGTCCGGAAGCGCTTTCAGGAGATTGTACATGAGCATAATGTCGATCATGGAGCACTCATCCAGGATCAGAACGTCTCCATCCAGCGGATTTTTCTCGTTTCTCTGATAGCCCTCGGAAGGTTTGTATTCCAGGAGGCGATGGATCGTCTTCGCTTCCATCCCGGTCGCTTCCGACATGCGTTTGGCTGCCCGTCCGGTCGGGGCCGCCAGAATAATCTCACACCCAGACAGACGGTAGGCCGAAATGATCCCCTGTGTGGTCGTGGTCTTGCCAGTACCCGGCCCGCCCGTCAGGACCATGATCTTGGAGGATACAGCCTGACGGATCGCGTCCAGCTGCACCCGGTCATATCTGATCTCCGCCGCGGCAGTGACTTCCCTGAGAATTTCATCAGCATCGATCCGGACAGCCCTGTCTGCCTCCCGCAGGCGGATCAGGCGTTTCGCGCATCCCGTTTCGGAAAAATAGAACGGCGGGAGATAGATGGCCTCGTCCTCCCGGATCACATCCGAGACGCGGATCATCTCATCCAGCGTGATCTCAAGTTCCGGGGCTTCCGCCCCCAGAAGTTCCGCCGCGGTGGCGATCAGCTGGTCACGGCCGGCATAACAGTGTCCGCTCTCCGAGATCTTGTTCAGCGAGTACAAAAGGCCGCTCCTCAGCCGCACAAAGCAGTCGCTTTCGATCCCGAGCTTGTCCGCGATCGTATCGGCCGTTTTAAAGCCGATCCCACGGATATCATCAGCCAGGCGGTACGGGTTTTCCCTGATGACATCGACACTGTCGTTCCCGTATGTCTTAAAAATCCTCGCGGCATGGGCGGTGCTGACATCATTGCTCTGCAGAAAAAGCATGATATCTTTGATCTCCTTCTGTTCCTCCCAGCTCTTTTTGATCCATTCCACCCGTTTCTTTCCGATCCCTTCCACCTGCACAAGGCTGTCCGGATCGGTCTCTATGACATCTATGGTGTCTTTACCGAACTTTTGGACGATCCTTTTCGCGAATTTCGGACCGATCCCCCGGATCAGTCCGCTTCCAAGGTATTTTTCAATCCCGAACGCGGTCGAGGGAAGCGTCTCCTCCCATTTTTCCGCGACGAACTGCCTCCCGTATTTCCCGTCGATCTTCCACTGACCCTGGAGAGACAGTACGGAGCCCGCATGTACGCCCGCCATGTTCCCGATCACCGTAACGAGGTCACCGTATCCTTTGGCCCGGCACCTTAAAACGGAAAAGCCGTTTTCCTCGTCCTGATATGTAATTCTTTCCACTACGCATCGAAGATGATCCATCTGCATATCCACCAAAACGCCTCATAATTCTATATCAGACATGTATGCAAAAAACGGGCCCGGTCTTTTTCGGCAGGGTCCGTTTTTGCAGTTCATCACATTCTTCCGGAATTTCTGCCGCTGCGGGCAGACGCGGTTCGGAGCAGCTTTTGGGTCCCGTCAGCTTTTGCTGAAATCGACTTTCCCGTTGACACAGTACCAGCTGCCGTAACGGTTGGAGGCCCATCCGGTATAGGAGAAGATGACTTTTCCGTTCTCCACGTACCACCAGCCGTTTTTGTTCTGCTCCACGCTGGTTACACTGAAGTCCACCTTTCCTTCATTGATATACCACCAGCCGTACGCGTTCGCGTAATCGGCAACGCCGGTGTAGCCGAACTGAACTTCCCCGCCCAGCAGATACCACCAGCCCCACTGGTTCTGCTCCACGCTGTTACAGGAGAAATCAACCTTGCCGTCAACGACCCGCCACCATCCGTACCGGTTCTGCTCGACACTTGTTTCGCTGAAGTCGACTTTCCCGTCTTTGATGTACCACCAGCCGTAGTTATTGCTATAGTCGCCTACTCCGGTGTAGGCGAAGTTGACTTTGCCGCCGTTCACATACCACCAGCCGTAATTGTTCTGCTCCACACTGTTTTTACTGAAGTCGACTTTTCCGTTCTTCACGTACCACCAGCCGGAATCGTTACACACATTGGAGACGCCCGTATGATCCAGCTGGACCTGGCCGCCGACGACTTCATACCAGCCGTCCGAACCGTTGACCGTCCCCTGGACCACGCTGTCCTCGGCAAAGATGACCTTCCCGCCGTCCACGTACCACCAGCCGTAGTAATTCTTCGCAAGTCCGGTATAGGAAAAGTCCACTTTCCCGTTCCGGATATACCACCAGCCGTAGGCGTTGGCATGGCTGGCCACACCGGTATAATCGGTCCGGACTTCTCCGTCGACCACATACCACCAGCCGTCTTCCCCGTTATATTCCATATTGACCACATCGCCGGATGTAAGATTGGGGTTGATGGTCCCGTCGTCTGTCACGGCGGTCAGGGTGCTGAAAGACATGTAGTAATTGTTCCCGTCGATCAGAACCCGATACCAGATATACCCGTTGGCTTCGGAGTAGTAATGATCCTCCACCTGTACTTTCGTGCCGGCACTCAGCGTCATTGCCACACTGTAACTGGTACCCGGCCCGGTCCGGACATTTGCACTGTTCGCGGTAACGGTATAGGTGGAATAGGTGGTTGCATTACTGCTCGCCGGCGCTTTCAGGTAATTTCCGGACATATAGTATGTCTGCCCGTCGATCAGGACCCGGTACCAGGGTATCCCGTTGGCAACAGCGATATACCCGTCCTCCACCAGTACTTCCGTATTGGCACTCAGAGTGGTAACGATACTGTAGCCGGTGCCGGGTCCGGTCCGGACATTTACATTATCCGTTGTCGTATATGTCGTGTAGGTGGAGGAGGCCGATGCGCTGGAAACGGCGTTTCCGGACTTGCCGGACTCTGTCGTTCCGGTGGAGCAGTACTCAAAACTCAGGTCCACATCGCAATAGATCCCGTCCACCTGTCCCTGGCTGGTGAACTGCCAGAACCTGTAAGCTCCCGAATACGGCAGCGTCTTTCCCGCGTTGATCGATGATTCATAGGTCGGATACTCGACCTTTTTGCCGCTGGAATCCGTATACTGGATCATATAGTGCGCGACCCAGACCTGATATTTGCTTTCCAGGGTACTGGTATTCCAGTAGGCGTTATTGTTCAGGTGGGAAGAACAGCTGTACATCATGCCCTCGTATCCGCAGCTCTCCACATAATCAAGAAAGGCAATAGCCATATTGGACCGGAGCGTGTTGGAAAGCCCGTAATTTCGGTAATACGAAATATCGTAGCCCTCGCAGTCATAAACGACAGGGTAGGTGATATCGTAATTTTTGATGATGTTGACCACAAACTTAGCTTCTTCGACCGCTTCCGCTTCATTTACGGCCGTGGAGAAAAAGTAGCAGCCTACGTTTATACCGTTGGCCAGGGCGCCCTCGATATTCTTGATCGCATATTCGTCCTGCACGAGTTTTCCCGATGACCCGTATCCCCGGTATCCGACCCTTATAATGGCAAACGTTACGCCCGACTGGGCGACCCTGTACCAGTCGATGTCCTTCTGATATGCGGAAACGTCGACCCCGTAGGCGTAAATTTCTTCTGTGGCCTTCACGCTGGTCAGGGCAATTCCATTGTCATCTACGGCCGCTGATTCCGACCTGTTTATATCATAGATCGGATCATCCGTATCAGCCGCGGCACCGACCATTACGGCCGATATACAGAGGCTGAGAACCAAGAATATGCCGATCAGAGATTTTCCTGTTTTTTTCATTATGTTTTTGATTCCCTATTTCCGTCATCAGAACAGGGGATACTGCCTCCTTCTAAAATATATCATGTTCTAAAAATGTCTATCCGGCCGTATTTTCCGATATGTCCGGCAAAAAATACAGCCCGGTCAGTTTGATGCCTTGTTGTTGCGGCCGTCGGAGTAATGTGCTACAATTTCTTTTGCAGCGGGAAGGGGGAGCAGCATACTATGAAACAGCAGCGAAACTACCCGAAAGTTTATATTTCCCGAAAAGCGGAGCGCGCGCTCCGTGCCGGCCATCCGTGGATCTACGGTGAAGAAATACAAAATTCTGATGGTAGCCCGGAAAACGGTGCGCTGGTCGACGTACTGGCCGGAAATGCATATATGGGCACCGGATTCTACAACGACGCGTCCAAGATCACAGTACGTCTTGTCTCCCGAAACGCCAATGACCGGTTCGATGCGGATTTCTGGCGGCGCCGCGTTTCATATGCCGTACAATACCGAAAAGCCGTCATGCCCGGCCCGGATTTCCGGTGCTGCCGTCTGATCCACGGCGAGGCGGATCAATTTCCGGGTCTGACCGTGGACCGTTATAATGATCTGCTTTCCGTGCAGGTACTCTCTCTCGGCATGGACAATACAAAGGATATTATCTTCCAGGCTCTTATAGACACGCTGGATCAGATGGGGGAGACGATTCACGGAATTTTTCAGCGCAACGATGTGTCCCTGCGGGCACGCGAAGGGCTTCCGGAAGAAAAAGGATGGTTCCATCTGCCGGGTATGACCCCGCCTTCGTCTGCCACAACTGAGATCGTGGAAAACGGGATCTCCTACGTCGTGGACGTGGAAAACGGACAGAAAACGGGATTTTTCCTGGATCAGAAGTACAACCGGGCGGCCGCAGGCCGTATAGCCGAAGGGAAAACGGTGCTGGACTGTTTCTCACATACGGGATCTTTCGGACTGAATGCCGCAAAAAACGGGGCACAGCATGTGACATGCGTAGATATCTCCCAGCCTGCCCTTGATCTCGCCGCGGAAAACGCCGGCCGGAACAATCTGTCCGACCGGATGGATTTTCAGTGCGCCGATGTTTTCGAACTGCTGAGATCCCTTTCAGAACAGGGCCGCCGGGATTATGATTTTATTATCCTGGATCCTCCCGCATTCACAAAGTCCAGACGCACGGTCCGGAATGCGGTCCGGGGCTACAGAGAGATCAACCGCCTGGCGATGAAACTGCTTCCGCGGGGCGGTTTCCTGGCTACCAGCTCCTGCTCCCACTT
>JAJQAH010000072.1 GCA_021203885.1 Oscillospiraceae bacterium
CAGGTAGTAGA
This sequence comes from Oscillospiraceae bacterium, assembly GCA_021203885.1. Classification (GTDB taxonomy): domain Bacteria; phylum Bacillota; class Clostridia; order Oscillospirales; family Oscillospiraceae; genus JAJPXI01. The sequence continues at coordinate 12 of JAJQAH010000072.1, forward strand.
TGCCGAGCACCATGTCCTGCGAAGGAACGGTGATTGGCGCACCGTTAGCAGGGTTCAAGATATTGAGCGAAGCCAACATCAGGAGCTGTGCTTCGAGGACAGCTGCGTTACCGAGTGGGAGGTGGACAGCCATCTGGTCTCCGTCGAAGTCGGCGTTGAAAGCTGACGTAGCGAGTGGGTGCAACTGGATAGCTTTACCCTCGATCATCTTTGGCTGGAAAGCCTGGATACCAAGACGGTGCAACGTTGGGGCTCGGTTGAGAAGCACGGGGTGATTCTTCATGACGTTTTCGAGAATATCCCACACAACAGGTGCTTTCTTATCAACGATTTTCTTGGCAGACTTAACCGTCTTGACAATACCGCGTTCGATAAGCTTACGAATGACAAATGGCTTATAGAGTTCGGCAGCCATATCCTTTGGCAGACCGCACTCGTGCATCCTGAGTTCAGGACCTACGACGATTACCGAACGTGCTGAATAGTCGACACGTTTACCGAGGAGGTTCTGACGGAAACGACCTTGTTTACCTTTCAAGCTATCGCTGAGAGACTTAAGTGCACGGTTGGAATCGGTCTTAACAGTATTCGATTTTCTTGAGTTATCGAAGAGTGAGTCGACGGACTCCTGGAGCATACGTTTTTCGTTACGAAGGATGACCTCAGGTGCTTTGATTTCGATAAGTCTTTTGAGACGATTATTACGGATAATCACACGACGGTAAAGATCGTTCAAGTCGGAGGTAGCGAAACGGCCACCGTCCAATGGCACCAACGGACGGAGATCGGGTGGAATGACAGGTACGACCTTAATGATCATCCACTCAGGTTTATTCACGCCGTTCGAGTGACGGAAAGCTTCGACAACCTGCAGACGTTTAAGTGCTTCGTTCTTACGTTGCTGCGAAGTTTCGGTGTTTGCTTTGTTACGCAAATCGTACGAAAGCTCATCGAGATTGATCTTAGCGAGCAACATTTCGATAGCTTCAGCACCCATCTTAGCGATGAACTTATTAGGATCTTCGTTATCGAGGTACTGGTTTTCTTTTGGCAACGATTCGATGATGTCGAGATATTCCTCTTCGGTCAAGAAATCCATTTCCTGAATGCCGTCTTGTGCTTTGATACCTGGTTGAATAACGACATAGCGTTCGTAATAAATTATTGCATCGACTTTCTTGGTCGGCAGTCCGAGCAAGTAGCCGATTTTGTTTGGCAATGATTTGAAGTACCATATATGTGCGACGGGGACGACGAGTGAGATATGTCCCATACGTTCGCGACGTACTTTTTTCTCAGTAACCTCAACACCGCAACGGTCGCAGACGATACCGCGGTAGCGGATACGTTTGTACTTACCGCAGTGACACTCATAATCCTTAACTGGACCGAAGATTCTTTCGCAGAAAAGTCCGTCGCGCTCAGGTTTATAAGTACGATAATTGATGGTTTCTGGTTTTAGAACCTCGCCACTTGACATTTCGAGAATCTCTTCAGGGGACGCTAATCCGATAGTGATTTTCGAAAAGTTGCTTTTATTTTTTTGATCTCTTCTGAATGCCATTTTTCGTAGAGAAATTATGTTTTTTAATCCATTGTGATGCTTAATCCTAAGCCTCTCATTTCGTGCAATAAGACGTTGAGTGATTCGGGGATACCTGGTGTAGGCAGGAGGTCGCCCTTGACAATTGACTCGTACGCTTTAGCACGTCCTATGACATCGTCGGACTTGACGGTTAGGATTTCCTGCAAGACGTTCGATGCGCCGAAGGCTTCGAGTGCCCAGACTTCCATCTCACCAAAACGCTGACCACCGAACTGTGCTTTACCGCCGAGTGGTTGTTGGGTGATGAGGGAGTACGGACCGATACTACGGGCGTGCATCTTATCGTCGACCATGTGACCAAGTTTAAGCATATAGACGACACCGACGGTTGCTGGCTGGTGGAAACGTTCGCCTGTACCACCGTCACACAAGTAAGTACGACCTACCTCAGGCAGACCTGCTTTATTTGTATAACTTGTGATATCCTCGAGCGTTGCACCATCGAAGACAGGGGTTGCGAACTTAAGTCCGAGTACGTGTCCTGCCCATCCGAGGACGGTCTCGTAGATCTGCCCGAGGTTCATACGAGAAGGCACACCAAGCGGGTTCAGGACGATATCAACTGGTGAACCATCTTCGAGGAAGGGCATATCTTCGAGTCGAACGATACGCGAGACGATACCTTTATTACCATGTCGACCTGCCATCTTATCACCTACGCGAATCTTACGTTTCTTAGCTATGTAGACTTTGGCTAATTGCATAATACCTGCAGGAAGTTCATCACCGATAGTGGCGTTGTATTTCTGACGTTTTTCGACAGCTTCGTACTCTTTATATTTGAGACGGTAGCTATGGATAACGGCATAAATAAGTTCGTTCTTTTCCTTATCGCTGGTCCATTTAGCTGGATTGACGGTCTGGAAATCAATGTCCTGAAGATTTTTATTAGTGAACTTAGTGCCCTTAGATATAACGTCTACACCGTAATAATCCTTGACACCCTGCGACGTTTTACCACTTACAAGAGTCAAAAGTTTTTCGATCAGACGAGCCTTAAGAGCGACAGCTTTTTCGTTAAACTCTTCGTCGACCTTAGCGAGTGCAGCCTTTTCGGTTGTACGTGACTTACGATCTTTGACGATACGCGAGAAGAGACGACGATCGATAACCACACCACGTAAGGATGGTGTTGCTTTGAGTGAAGCATCTTTGACATCACCAGCTTTATCGCCGAAGATAGCACGTAAGAGTTTCTCTTCAGGTGTTGGATCGCTTTCGCCTTTAGGTGTGATCTTACCAATGAGTATATCGCCTGGTTTGACGTGTGCACCGATACGGATGATACCGTTTTCGTCGAGATCCTTCGTAGCATCTTCGCTCACGTTAGGAATATCGGAAGTCAGCTCTTCCATGCCACGCTTAGTCTCACGCACGTCCATTGTATATTCATCGACGTGTATAGATGTGAAAATATCTTCACGTACGACACGTTCGGAGATCACGATAGCATCCTCGAAGTTGTACCCCTTCCATGGCATGAACGCCACTTTGAGGTTACGACCGAGTGCCAGTTCGCCTTGATTAGAGGAATAACCTTCGGTAAGCACCTGACCTTTGACAACACGCTGTCCACGACGGACAATAGGCTTCAAGTCGATACAGGTACTCTGGTTAGTCTTCTGATATTTCGGCAGGATATATCTTACAGTTTCAGGGTCGAAGCTAATAAATTTCTCCGTTTCGGTCTGATCGTAACGAATAACTATCTCGTTAGCGTCGACATATTCGACTACACCATCTTTAGCTGCTGAGAGCTGAGTACGTGAGAAACGGATGATTGGTTCTTCGAGTCCCGTACCTACGATAGGAGCTTCAGGGCGCAAAAGTGGCACAGCCTGTCGCATCATGTTCGAACCCATCAAGGCACGGTTAGCATCATCATGCTCGAGGAATGGAATAAGTGAAGAAGCGACGGAAGCTATCTGGTTAGCAGCGACATCGATAAGTTCGACTTGTTCTTTTTCGACAACTGGGAAGTCACTATCCTGACGAGCTTTTACACGTTGCTCGGTAAAGTTACCATCGTCGTCAATTGGCGAGCAAGCCTGGGCGATGATCTTGTGCTCTTCCTCTTCGGCGGACATATATTTAAGTCCTTCGTCGGACATATCTACACGACCATTTTCAACTTTACGATACGGAGTTTCGATAAATCCAAGATCGTTGATCTTCGAGAAGAGTGTCAGCGAAGATATCAGACCGATGTTCGGACCTTCAGGTGTCTCAATTGGGCAGAGACGACCGTAGTGCGTATAGTGTACATCACGAACTTCGAAACCTGCTCTTTCACGAGAGAGACCGCCAGGACCGAGAGCCGACATACGACGTTTGTTCGTAATCTCGGCAAGTGGGTTGGTCTGATCCATGAACTGCGAGAGTGGGTTCGTCGCGAAGAAGCTATTGATAACCGAGGCGAGCGTCTTACTGTTGATCAGATCGGTAGGTGTGAAGACTTCGTTATCACGGACGTTCATGCGTTCACGAATAGTCCTTGCCATACGTGCCAGACCGACGCTGAACTGGTTAGCAAGTTGTTCGCCCACGGTACGTACACGACGGTTACTCAAGTGGTCAATATCATCGACATCAGCCTTGGAGTTCAGAAGCTCGATCAAGTGCTTGATGATCTCGATAATGTCCTCTTTGGTGAGTACACGGATGTTGGTATCGATATTCAGATTGAGTTTTTGGTTCAATCTGTAACGTCCTACATCGCCGAGATCGTAACGTTTATCGGAGAAGAAGAGCTTATCGATAACGTCGCGCGCCGTAGCCTCGTCGGGTGGATCGGCGTTACGCATCTGACGATAGATATAGACAACAGCCTCTTTCTCTGAGTTACATGGGTCTTTCTGTAACGAGTTATAGATGATAGCGAAGTCGGCGAGGTGCTGACCTTCCTTATGCAACAGAATAGTC
>JAJQAH010000015.1:0-1301 GCA_021203885.1 Oscillospiraceae bacterium
TCCACCACGCCGGAGGTGCCCAGAATGGAGATGCCACCCTGAATTCCCAGGCTGGGGTTGAATGTTTTCCGGGCGATCTCTTCGCCGCCGGGTACGGATATGATGACCTTCAGACCCCCCGTGTCATCCGCCAGGTCCTGAACCTGTTCAACCGCCCGGGCAATCATCTCCCGCGGCACTCTGTTGATGGCGCTTTCGCCCACCGGCTGATCCAGGCCCGGCCTGGTCACCCGGCCCACGCCCGTACCTCCGTCTATATGGATGCCGGGTTCCCGGCATCTGCTTACTGCGGCGCAGATCAGGGCTCCGTCGGTGTCGTCGATGTCGTCTCCGCCGTCTTTGCGGACGCCGCACTCGGCCCAGCCGTCTCCGCATCTGATCTCCTCCGGCACGGCCTCCACTTTCCAGCCCTTCGGCGTCGTCACCGCGACTTTTTCCGGAAACCGGCCGAGAAGCAGCTTCTGCGCCGCCCCGGATGCCGCCAGCGCGGCACAGGTCCCCGTCGTGTAACCGCAGCGCAGCCGCTTTCCTTCAGAGAGGACATAGTGTTCACTGTAAAGCGTTTCCTCGCTCATGCCGCTTTTCTCCTTCGCATAATTCTTGGAAAACAAAAAAAGACCGTCTTTAACGGTCATGACAAAATGCCGCCGGGCGAACCAGTCTCCCCGCGTGACAAATGTAAACAGAAAACACCGGCCTGTCAGACCGGACTTTGCCTGCCAATCCATGAACCGTAGATTAGGCGCGCACGCAGGGGCAGGTCTCCTGGCTTCGGTCTTCGCGGTATCCCTCTTCCCGGTTTCCCAGTGAGCATGCGGATCCCGCTCCCGCACACAGTGACGCTCATCGCGCCGGATTCGCACCGGCTTCCCTTTTCACCCGCCGGAACGGGCACCCTTACGTCTGTATTGTATACAAAAATCTGCAATTTTCGCAACTTTTTCCATCAAAATTATAGCATGCGCCGCTTGTCCCTGTCAAGGCGGCCCAAGCAAAATCCGCCCCGCCGCAGACCCTGTGGCAGCGGAACTTCCGCTTTTTCGACTTGGAACATTCTGCCGGAGAGGCCCGCTGCCGCAAAAAAGAACCGAAACTTTGTAAACAATTTCTGAACTGGGTTGCATTTTCCGGAAAAGTGTATTATGATATATTAGCACTCAGTTGTATGGAGTGCTAATCGCTCCGTGCATCTGTTTAAAATGATAAAATCACAAATATTTGGAGGGTTGAAATATGGCAAAAAAACAATTTAAAGCCGAATCCAAACGACTGATGGATCTGATGATCAACTCCATTTATAC
>JAJQAH010000015.1:1401-4507 GCA_021203885.1 Oscillospiraceae bacterium
GGTGTCGGATTCTACTCCGCGTTCATGGTATCGGACAAAGTCACGGTCATGTCCAAAGCTTATGGCAGCGACGAGGCCTGGCAGTGGGAGTCTTCCGGCGCTGACGGCTATACCATCACGCCCTGTGACAAGGCCACCCCCGGCACCAATGTCATCATGCATATTAAGGAGGACAGCGAGGAATGCGATTACAGCCAATACCTGGATCCTGCCCATCTGGCGGAGCTCGTGCGTAAGTATTCCGATTATATCCATTTCCCGATCCGCATGGAAATGGAGCACACCCGTGAAAAGGAACGTCCCGCCGATGCCGGCGACGACTATAAACCCGAGTGGGAGACCTATACAGAATGGGAAACTCTTAATTCCATGGTGCCCCTGTGGCAGCGCCCGAAGAACAAGGTCTCGGCGGAAGAGTATAACGATTTCTATAAAGAAAAATTCGGTGACTGGAAGGATCCCCTGTCCGTGATCCACAGCAGCGCCGAGGGTATGGTCAGCTACAAGGCACTTCTGTATATCCCTTCCCAGGCCCCCTACGATTTTTACACGCAGACTTATGAAAAAGGCCTGCAGCTGTATTCGTCCGGCGTGCTGATCATGGACAAATGCGCCGATCTGCTTCCGGACTATTTCCGGTTTGTAAAGGGCGTGGTGGATTCCCCGGACTTTTCTTTGAATCTGTCCAGAGAGATGCTGCAGCATGACCGGCAGCTGAAGGTGATCGCCACTAATCTGGAAAAGAAGATCAAATCCGAACTGATGGATATGCAGAAGAACAGAAGGGAAGATTATGAGACCTTCTGGACCGCCTTCGGACACAACATCAAATACGGAGTCGTCAGTGATTACGGCGCTCACAGAGATGTTTTGACGGATCTTCTGATGTTCTGGTCCTCCAAGGAGGAAAAACAGGTCACCCTGGCCGAATATCAGCAGCGCATGCCCGAAAGCCAGCAGTACATCTACTATGTCTGCGCGGATACGGTGGAAAAAGCCGCCAAACTGCCTCAGGTGGAACGGATCCGGGACGCGGGATATGAGATTCTGTATCTGACGGAAGAAGTGGACGAATTCGTTGTCAACGCACTGGGTGAGCTGGACGGGAAAAAGTTCAAGGCAGCCGCCGATGACGACGCACTGCCTCAGACGGACGAGGAAAAAGCCGCCCTGGAAAAGAGCGCCGAAGAAAACAAGGATGTACTTGACTTTGTCAAGGAGACCCTCGGCGATCAGGTCCATGATGTGCGCCTGTCGCCCATTTTGAAGTCCTCACCGGTCTGTCTGACCGCCGACGGCCCAGTTTCCCTGGAGATGGAGCGGTACTTCCAGAGGACCCAGCAGGAAGGAAACGATCTGAAAGCGGAGCGGGTCCTGGAGCTCAATGCCGACTCCGGCGCGTTCGCCGCGCTGTGCCAGGCTGTGGAGGAAGATAAGGAGAAAGCGGCCAAATATGCCGAGCTTCTGTATGATCAGGCTCTTCTGATGGCCGAACTGCCGCTGGATGATCCGGCGGAGTATACACGGATGGTGTGCTCCCTGATGGTCTGACTCCGTTTTCCGGGAAAGTCCCGGAATATCCCTAAAACTGCAAAGGCCGGATGCCCCAGAAAAGGGCACCCGGTCTTTGTCGTCTTCGGATCAATTTTCGTTTTCTTTTTCTCCGGTCTCCTTTAACGATTCTTTCTGTTCTTCATTGAATTTCTCCGCACGCCATTTCTCGTATTCCGTCGCTTTTTTATGCGCAGCGGGCTGATTCACGACCACCTGCGGGAACGGAATGTTGATTTCGTATTTATCGAAGAGCAGTTTCATCTCACGATTGAAATCGCGTTCCAGCTGAAGCCGGTCAGACTCCAGACACTGCATCGAGATCCGGATATTCACGCTATTGTCACCCAGCGAGGTAACACCCCGATAGAAAGGCCCTTTGGCGATAGCGGGCAGGCGCTCCGGTATAAGCGGCAGTTCCTTTGCGAGAATGCTCTCCACGTGTTCGAGGGACTCATCATACTCGATCCCGTAGTTGCAGGAGATGAAAGACAGTTTCTTGGTCATGTTGACGACATCATTGACCTCGCTGTTGCGGATCGCCTTCACGTTCTGAGAGGCATCTTCGACTTTCGTCGTGCGTATGCCGATCTCCATCACCGTACCGCGCCAGTCGCCAACCATGATAATATCACCTACCCGGAACTCGCCCTCAAAGATGATAAACAGCCCGGACAGAATATCCGAGATCAGGTCCCGCGCGCCGAGACTTATGGCAAGGGACAGGATACCTGCGGAAGCCAGCAGCGTTCCCGCCGGGATCCCGATCAGCGTCAGGCAGTAATAGATCATACCGATGATCGTCGCATATTTGAGGAAACTGGACAGAAGCCGGCAGATTGTCTCGCCCTTGGCATTCAGTATCGAGGCCAGCAGCTGCAGGATCCTCTGGGCGATCACGACTACCGTCATGGCAACACAGATAAACATGATGCACGCGGTTATGGCGAACACATTCAGTCCCCGTTCCCAATTGTTCCCAAGAATATAGGCGAAAATCGAGTTGCTGTCGAAGAGGCTGTCTTTCAATATGACGGCCAGGCAGACCACTACCACAAAAACCGCCAGGAGGCATTCCAGCACCAGGACCGTTTTCTGCCAGGCCGTTCTCTCGCTCCACTTTATGGAACGCCCCGTCCAACGGCTTGCGACAGCTTCCGTTTTGATCTTTCGCCCGCCCGGCATCTCTAGGTCAATCAGGTGCTCTGCGGAGTCGTCGTCCGGTTCGGGTTCCCGTTCTCGCAGATTTCGCTTCGGCTCGAAGATCATCAGCAAAAAGACTATGAGAAGACAGACAAGCGCGATAACGCCCGTCACCGCTGTCAGCGGAAGGCGCTCTTCCATCAGTTCGCCCTCGTTGCCCGCCAGATAGATATAATAGTCATCCGTCTCGCCGGAAGAGGCATAGTAAGTCTCGTCAAAAACAGTGAGGTAATCGTTATAATAACCCTTGAGTTCATTTTCGGTCATTCCGTGGTCAAAAACCGAATCACCTACGATCTGCTCATCGAGGGGGAAATAGGCAAAAGTATCATCCTCTTTGTTGACGGCAAAC
>JAJQAH010000063.1 GCA_021203885.1 Oscillospiraceae bacterium
GCGCCCTGGGCGTGCTGGTGGGCACGGACCTGTCCGTCACCGCCGCCGGCGGCTATCTTGTTCAGCTGCTGCCCGGCGCGGAGGAGGACGTCATCGAGAAGATAGAGGCCGGCGTGGCCGAGCTGGGCCCGGTCAGCGCGGCGCTGGCGTCCGGGATGGGGCCCGGTGAGATCCTTCAAAAAGTGCTGGCCGACTTCGACCTGGAAGTGATCGAGGAGCACCCGGTGGCGTATGTCTGTCCCTGCAGCCGGGAGCGGGTCAAAAAGGCCCTTTTGAGCATGGGGCCTTCTGAGCTCCGGGACATGGTCCGGGAGCAGAACGGCGCGGAGGTCACCTGCCGGTTCTGCGACGCCGTCTATAATTTTTCAGCCGACGAGCTGGAGGACATGGCCGCATCCCTGGAGGAGAAGGAAAAGAAGGAGGAGGACTGAAGCCGTGGAGGAATTTCTGTACCGGACGGAGAGCGAGCAGGAGACCGAGAAGGCCGGGGAGGAGCTGGGCGCGAAACTGAGCCCCGGCGCCGTGGTGGCGCTTTCCGGCGATCTGGGCGCCGGCAAGACGGCCTTCGTGCGGGGACTCGCCCGGGGCCTCGGCATAACCGGCGGCGTCTCCAGTCCCACCTTCACCGTGGTCAACGAATACGAGGGGGGACGCTGCCCCCTTTTCCATTTTGATCTCTACCGCCTTGAAAGCGGGCAGGAGCTTCTGGACATCGGCTGGGACGACTATCTGGCCCGGGGAGGCGTCATCGCCCTGGAGTGGAGCGAGCGGGCGGAGGATCTTCTGGAGCCATCCACCGTGCAGGTCTATATCCGGAAGGGCGAAGGCGGGGAGAACCAGCGGGAGATCTTCATCGAGGGGGTGCCGGAAGATGCTTCTTCTGGCCTTTGAATCCTCAGCCGCCGCCGCGTCCGTGGCCCTGACGGAAGACGGGGAGCTGCGGGCCCAGAGCTTCCAGCGCACGGGCCTGACCCACTCCGCCACTTTAATGCCCATGGCGGAGGATCTTTTAAAAAACGCCGGGTTTGACGTGTAGGAGATCGGTGCCGTGGCCGCCGCGGCGGGCCCCGGTTCCTTTACCGGCGTGCGCATCGGCATGGCGGCCGCCGAAGGCCTCGCCTGGTCCCTGGGCGTGCCCGTGGCGCCTGTTTCCACCCTGGAGGCCATGGCCTGGATGTTTGAGGGCTTTTCGGGCACCGTCTGCTGCTGCATGGACGCCCGGCGGCAGCAGGTGTACAGGGCCGTCTTTGAGCTTCAGGGCGGCAGGCCGGAGCGGCTGCTGGAGGATGACGCCGTATCCATTGCGCAGCTGGAGGAGGAGCTTACATCTTTAAGTGGAGAAATAATTTTAGTTGGAGATGGCGCGCGGCTGTGTTATAATAGTCTTAAAGGACATATGGAAAACATCCGGACCGCGCCGGAACATCTTCTCTACCAGACGGCCTGGGGCGTGGCCCGGTGCGCGCTGGCGCATGAGGAGCTTTTTGCCCCGGCTGAGGAGGCCCGCATCTCGTACCACCGTCTCTCCCAGGCGGAGCGGGAGCGGCTGGCGCGGCTTGAGAAAGGAGACACCTGAAAAATGGATTTTAAGAGCAATGAGAAACTGCACATTATGGACCATCCGCTGCTGCAGCACAAGCTGTCCCTTCTTAGAAACGAGGAGACGGACACCAGGGCGTTCCGGCAGATCGTAAGCGAGATCTCCACCCTCATGTGCTACGAGGCCACGCGGGATCTTCCCTTAAAGGAGGAGAAGATCCGCACGCCCATGGGGGAGGGCACCTTCTCCGTGCTGGCGGAGAAGGACCCGGCGGTGGTGCCCATTCTGCGGGCCGGCAGCGGCATGCTGGACGGCATTTTAACGCTGATGCCGTCGGCCCGGGTGGGGCACATCGGTCTCTACCGGGACCCGGCCACACTGGAGCCGGTGGAGTACTACTGCAAGCTGCCCTCCGACATTACGGAGCGGGAGGTGCTGGTGCTGGAGCCCATGCTGGCCACCGGCGGCAGCGCCAGCGCGGCGCTGCAGTTTTTAAAGGGCTACGGCTGCAGCCGCATCAAGCTGATGAATATCCTCTGCGCGCCCCAGGGCGTGGAGAAGGTCTTAACGGAGCATCCGGACGTGGATATCTATACGGCCGCCGTGGACGAGGGGCTCAACGATCAGGGCTACATCGTGCCGGGCCTGGGCGACGCCGGCGACCGGATCTACGGAACGAAATAGGGCGGTGTAAGTGGATTCTTTTCGAAAATCGCGAAAACCATTGACAAAGAAGGCGGCGTTTAGTATAATAACTGCCGTGTCATCGCCCGGAGGGTTTCAGTCATGACGCTGGATCTTCGGGAGATACTGAGCGACCCGGGCTCGGAGCTTCCCTTTTCGTATACCCTGAACGTATCGGAAAACGAGCCGGAGGGGGCCGAGACCGTGCCGGACGGCGCACTGGCGGAAGGCGTGGTGCGAAACGACGAGTCCGGCATACTGACGCTTTCCTGCACTGTCACCGGCACGCTTCATCTGATCTGCGACCGGTGCCTGAAGGAATTTACCCGGGAGCACGAGTGCGAGATCGAGTCCCTGGTGGCGGAGAGCCTGGAGGATGAGAACAACGACGACATCATCCAGCTCCGGGAGGGCATCTTTCTGGATCTCGATGATCTGCTGCGGGACGAGTTCATTCTCTCTCTTCCCACCGTGAATCTGTGCGCGCCGGACTGTAAGGGGCTCTGTCCCAAATGCGGGGCCGACCTGAATCTGGGGCCGTGCTCCTGCAAGAAAGACGTGGATCCCAGGCTGGAGGGCCTGGCGGAATATTTTAAAAAGCATCCGAAAAACTAGGGCGCCGGATCCCTCCGGCGGCCAGGAAGCCGAAGGAGGTGTATCCCAATGGCAGTTCCCAAAAGTAAAGTATCCAAGCAGCGCCGCAACAAGCGCCGCAGCAGCGTATGGAAGCTCTCCGCGCCCAATCTGGTGCCCTGCCCGAAATGCGGCGAGCTGAAGCTTCCCCACCGTATCTGCCCCAACTGCATGACCTACAACGGCAGAGACTACAGTGCCGGCGCGGAGGAAGCGGAAAAGAGCGACAACAAGGAGAAAGCGTAAGCGGCGGAAGATCCGCGCCTTTTAAAAGAGCGGAAGCCGCCGGCAGCGGGGAAGGGGCAAAATCGCTCCTTCTCTTTTTTTAGGATGATGTAGATGCGGGAGGTGAGGCGCCATGCCCCGGACGGTCATCAGCGAGGTGGCGCCCGGAAGTCCCGCCCGGCGGGCCGGCGTCCGGGCCGGGGAGACGCTGCTGGAGATAAACGGCCATGCAGTGGAGGACGTGCTGGACTATCAGTACTACGGCTACGACCGGGCCGTCACCTTAAAGCTTAAGACCCCGGCGGGCCGGGAGCGGCGGGTGCGCCTTAAAAAGGAAGAGGGGCAGGACCTGGGGCTCCGGTTTGAAGATTACCTGATGGACCGAATGCGCACATGCGCGAACCGGTGCCTTTTCTGCTTCGTGGACCAGCTGCCGGAGGGCTTAAGGCCCACCCTGTACTGTAAGGACGACGACGCCCGGCTGTCCTTCCTGACGGGCAGCTATATTACGCTTACAAACTTAACGGAGCGGGAGATGCAGCGCATCAAGGAGCTGAAGATCTCCCCCATCCACGTGTCCGTCCACGCCACCGACCCGGAACTCCGCAGTTTTTTAATGGGAAACGAAAAGGCCGGGCAGGTGCTGGCGCGTCTTCAGGATCTGGCGGGGGCCGGCATTTTTATGGACTGCCAGATCGTGGCCTGCCCCGGTATCAACGACGGGGCGGCGCTAAAAAAGACCATGGAGGATCTGAAGGAGCTGTACCCGCAGGTGGAGAGCGTGTCCGTGGTGCCCGTGGGCCTGACCCGCCACCGGCAGGGCCTTTTCAGCTTAAAGCCTTATGATGCGGATTCAGCGTCGGCTGTTTTGGACATGGTGGAGGACTTCGCCGAAAAATGCCTGAAAGACACCGGGTCCCGGATCTTCTGGTGCTCGGACGAGTTCTATCTCCGGGCCGGCCGGAACATTCCGGAAGATGAATTTTACGAGGACTACTTCCAGCTGGAAAACGGCGTGGGCATGCTGCGGCTTTTGAAGACGGAGTTTGACGAGCGTCTGGAAGAGATGGAGCCGCCGGCAGGACCGCTTAAAAATTTTTCCGTGGCCTGCGGCACCGACGCCGCCGGGTGGATCGACGATCTTTTAGAGGAGGCAGCCAAAAAGGGCGCGGCCCGGGGGACGGTGTATGCCGTTCCCAACCGGTTTCTGGGCGATACGATCACGGTGTCCGGGCTTCTGACCGGCCGGGACCTTATAGAGAGGCTCCGGGGCGGGGACCTGGGAGAGCGGCTGCTGCTGCCCGAAAACATGCTGCGGCACGAGGGGGACGTGTTTCTGGACGACGTGTCCGCCGCCGACGTGGCCCGGGAGCTCGGCGTGCCGGTGGAGATCGTGGGCCGGGACGGGGCCGCACTGTGCGA
>JAJQAH010000091.1 GCA_021203885.1 Oscillospiraceae bacterium
CGAGCTTCCCCACTTTCTGCTCATTCCGCTCTTCTTGCCAAAAGCATTTTAATATGGTTGCTTTTTGCCAATTCGAGGTATATAATTTTAAACAGTAAGTTCCCCAAACAGGGAAAAATTTTTTAGGAGGTTTTCATAATGAGAGACATTTATGTTGTCAACTGTTGCCGCACCGCTGTCGGATCTTTCGGCGGTTCCCTGAAAGATACACCTGCCGTTGATCTGGGCGCTGTGGTCGTCAAGGATGTACTGAACCGCGCAGGAGTTCAGCCTGACCAGGTGGATGAAGTCATGTTCGGTTGCATCCTCACCGCTTCGTTGGGACAGAATCCCGCTCGTCAGGTAAGCATCAATGCCGGCCTGCCCTTCTCCGTTCCCGCTTATACGGTCGGAATGGTTTGCGGCTCCGGGATGAAGGCCGTTATTGAAGGGGCCCGCGCGATTGCCTGCGAAGATGCCGAGATTGTGGTCGCCGGAGGCACTGAAAACATGTCCGCTGCTCCTTACGCTCTGCGTTCCGAGCGCTGGGGCGCCCGCATGGGAGACAGCAAAGCGATCGACACCATGATTTCAGACGGACTTTGGGATATTTACAACAATTACCACATGGGCACCACAGCGGAAAACATCTGCGATGTCTGGGGCATCACCCGTGAAGAGCTGGATGAATTCAGCCTGGCCTCCCAGCAGAAGACAGAGGCAGCCCAGAAGAGCGGCCGCTTCGATGATGAGATCGTCCCTGTGAAAGTCAAAAAGAAAAAAGAAACGGTGGAGTTTAAGGTCGACGAATTCCCCCGCGCCGGCAGTACTGCAGAAGGGCTTGCAAAATTGAGAGGTGCTTTCCCCGTCGGTCCCGAAGGGGTGGAAAATGAGGTCGTCCATACTTTTGAGCCTACCGAAATTCACCCGGATGATGTCGGCAAGCATGTGCAGCGTGTAACTGCGGGCAACGCTTCCGGTATCAACGACGGTGCAGCAGCTATTGTGCTTGCTTCCGGGGAAGCTGTAGAAAAATACGGCCTGAAGCCCATGGCGAAACTGGTCAGCTGGGGACAGGGCGGCGTTGATCCCAAAATCATGGGCGTAGGTCCCGTGCCAGCAACCAGGCAGGCTATGTCCAAAGCGGGCCTGACCGTTGATGATATGGACCTGATCGAAGCAAATGAAGCTTTTGCTGCCCAGTCTGTCGCTGTCGCCAGAGAGCTGCATTTTGACATGAGCAAGGTCAACGTCAACGGCGGTGCTATTTCTCTCGGCCACCCCGTAGGTGCTTCCGGTGCACGTATCATCGTGACCCTGCTGCACGAGATGGCCAAACGGGACGATGCTAAAAAGGGCCTGGCAACACTGTGTATCGGCGGCGGCATGGGTGTCGCTACCATTTTTGAAAAGTGCTGATCTTCTCCGTATTCCGGAGAGATATTATTAAAGGAGGTATCATTCAATGCCTAAAATCATTTCCGCACAGGAGGCAGCTGATCTGATTGAAGACGGCATGTCGGTCGCCATCGGAGGATTCCTGGGATGCGGCAACCCGCATCATATCATCGATGCCATGGTAGAAAAAGGCGTGAAGGATCTGACTGTTATCGCGAACGACAGCCCCGCAACCGGCTACGGTCTTGCCAAGCTGATCGATAACCACCAGGTCAAGCGCCTGATCGCTACCCACGTGGGCCTGAATCCCAATGTGGCAACGCAGATGGATGAAGGCACCCTGGAAGTCTGGCTGATCCCGCAGGGTTCACTGGCCGAGATGATCCGTGCCGGCGGCGGCGGGCTGGGCGGTGTTATCACCCCCACGGGTCTTGGAACCCTGGTTGAGGATTCCCCTCTGATGGACTCCATGATCAACATCGACGGCAGAGACTACCTGGTCATGAAACCGGTGCGGGCAGATGTGGCCCTGATCGACGGCTATAAGGTCGATCCCGTCGGCAACGTCTGGTATAAGGGCACCAGCCGTAACTTCAACCCCCTGGTGGCCACCTGCGCCGACCTGTGTATCTGTGAAGCGGATCACCTGGTGGAAGTCGGTGACATCGAGCCGGAAAATGTCGTGACGCAGGGCATCTTTGTAAACTATATCGTGGAAGGGACGGAACTGTAATGGAAAAAAATGAAATTAAAAGCACGATTGCCGCACGTGTTGCCAAAGAGCTGAAAGACGGCGACGTAGTCAATCTTGGTATCGGCATCCCGACTCTTGTCCCTAATTATCTGCCGGAAGACGTTCACGTAACACTTCATGCCGAGCTGGGCTGTGTTGGTGCCGGCCCCCGTCCCGATGAAGATCATGTCGATCCATATATTGTGGACGCCGGAGGCTCTCCCTCCTCCGTTGTGCCCGGTGGATCCTTTGTGGACTCCGCCACCTCTTTCTGCATCATCCGCGGCGGTCATGTAAACGCCACAATCCTCGGCTGCCTGGAATGTGACGAGGAAGGGAATATGGCAAACTGGATCATTCCCGGGAAAAGGATGCCCGGCATGGGCGGTGCCATGGATCTGGTCGTCGGAGCCAAAAAAGTCATCGTTGCCATGGAGCACACCGCAAAAGGCAGCCCCAAGATCCTGAAAAAGTGCAAGCTCCCGCTGACCGCTCAGAATTGTGTGAATATGATCATTACTGAAATGGGCGTCATGGTTGTGACCGATGACGGCCTGGTTCTGACCGAGTATAATCCACTGTTTACCGTGGATGAGATTCAGGCAGCCACTGAAGCCACCCTGGAAATCAGTCCTGACCTGAAACCCATGTGCTGAGGATACAGACAGAAACCTGTTGATTAAAAAATGAGGCCCGCGCCTTTGGCGCGGGCCTCATTTTTCCGCTTAGGAAAATTATCCTTCTTCTTCTGTTTCTGTTGTTTCTGTTTCTGTACTTTCGGTTGTTGCCGTATTTTCAGCAGATTCGCTCGTCACTCCGCTTATATCTATTTTCAGCCTTGTGTCAAGCAGGGTCTCGGTATCTTCGCTATCGAGAAGTTCCTGCACATTTTCTTCTGTCACTTCTTCTGTGGTGCCGTAGATCTTTACACCGTAATAGATGTATTTGGCGTCCCATTCAAATTCACCGGTAAAGTTTTCACTTTCGTCTTCCATCTCCAGGTAGAAAGTGACCCCGCTGGCCGTTGGAGAAATTGAAGCATTTTTTCCGTCCTCGACCTTGTCGATATATTCGTTGTATTTTTCTGTATCATAAGGTTCGAACGTAATGATCATATTGTTCTTTTCCCCGTTGTTGGTGGCGAGAATAGACATATTATATCCATTGTCCTCGTTTTCCGTCATCGATGTGATCGCGAAAGAAACCGTCCCGTCGTCGTAAATGGGGTCACCGATCTCATAATCAACATATGTGGGCCCGCTGTAGCTGTCTTTGCTCTCGCCGCAGGCTGTCATCGCGAAGGCCAGGACAAGCGCCAAAAGCAGGACAGCCGCCGTTTTTCTAAAATGTCTCATTTTTCCCTCCTGATTTTTTTATCACTCCGAATCGTCTTTCAGATCGGCCAGTGTCAGTGTCATCAAATCTTCCCTGCTCGGTGCGTCCATGGCGGCCAGTCGGTCAGCCTGCCGGGTTACACCTCTTTCGAAAATGTTTCTCACATCTCTGGCATTCCCGAAGTTTTCATCCCGGTTATCATACATCTCCTGAAATTGTTCCGCCATGACGTCCCTGGCTTCCGGGTCCAGGACATAGCCGTTCTTATCGCACATGGAGCAGAAGATTTCCATCAATTCCGTGCCGTTATAATCCTCAAAATAAAAGTATTTATTAAACCGGCTCTCCAAGCCGGGGTTGGCATGGATAAAACGCTCCATCAAATCCGTATATCCGGCCACAATGACCACAAGATCGCCACGATTATCCTCCATGGCTTTCAGCAGCGTCTCGATTGCCTCCTGCCCGAAGTCATTCGGGGAATCGTTATTGATCAGAGAGTACGCTTCGTCAATGAAGAGCACGCCCCCCATCGCCTGCTGGATCACTTCAGATGTCTTCAGGGCAGTCTGTCCGACGAAACCGGCCACCAGTCCGGACCGGTCTGTCTCCACCAGCTGCCCTTTTGACAGCACTCCGATTGCTCTGTAAAGCCCGGCCAGCAGGCGGGCCACAGTCGTTTTCCCGGTCCCTGGATTCCCGAGAAAGACCAGATGAAGACTGAGTTCCGGCACGGGAAGCTCCGCCTCCGAACGCATATTCCGCACTTTCACCAGATTGATCAGGCTTTTCACATCGGCCTTCACTTTTTCAAGGCCGCACAGACTGTCAAGATCTTCCAGCAATTCTTCCAGTGTTTCGGTCTGTTCGGGGGGATCTATTTCCTCGGCCTCGGCAGACAGAGACGGCGCCGGGTCTTCCTGTCCGGTCTCAACTACGGATCCATCGGAATGGCGGGTGACGAATTCATCTATATCCAGCGGCTTCATACTGCCGGAAACGCCGGCCTGATCGCAGCAATCGTTCAGGATGTCCGCGCAGCTGTTGATAAATCCGGCCTCTTTCTCGCTGACGACCCCGTCCACACTGGCGAACAAAAGCATCATCAGGACAAAGTCATCGGAGAATCTGCGGGATGTCGATTCTCCCCGTTCCACATCCGACTGAATCATCTTCTGAAAAAATGCCGGCGGCTGAAAGCCGGGGTAATCGTTGACCTGCGTGCAAAGCTCCCAATACAGGATGGAGGGTACCGGGCAGCCCGTGGTATAAATGGCGTTATAGTACTCCACATGTGCGGGCGTCAGGCCCTTATCCTGCTGCCACAGCCCCACTGCGCTGTTCCGCATAAATTCATCGGCCTCCCGACCGAAATCCACGCGCAGAACCGCCGACAAAAGGCATTTCCGAAAGGTTGTCATCGCCTCATCATACTGCTCATGGACGGCCTCTGCCGTCAGCGGATGCTTCACGGATATCACTCCTCACATCTCTGGGTATTATACCATGAGCAATTTTAAAAGTAAAGGGTACGGATGTTGTTCCCGCTAAAGTATCCAGCGCCGGAATTGGTATCTTTTCCTTTTCCCATGCAGGAAAGCCGCCCGGCATATCGGCAGAGAAATGCTGTCCGCCCGGCCGCGTCGCCTGTATCTTTCGTCAGTTCCAGCCGCGGTCGGCCGGATCCAGCATTTCCGCGGCTGTATACAGAAGCGCATTGCAGACGGCTGCCGCCACATTGCTGCCGCCCTTTCTTCCCATCGCAAGAACAGCGGGAATATTCAGACTCCGGCAGAGCGACAGCATCTGCTCCTTGGCCTCCACCACGTTGACAAATCCCACCGGTACACCGATCACCAGAGCCGGCCGATAGCCGTTTTGGATATGCTCCGCCAGCCGCAGCAGTGCAGTCGGAGCGTTCCCCACGGCAAAAGCCGCGTCTTCGTAAAGGGCGGTACCATAATCCACCGAAGCGGCCGCCCGGGTGATCCCTTCAGCCCGGGCTTTTTCGGCGATCTCCGGCAGCGCCATGAAACAATCCACCTGTCCCTGCAGTTTCTCAAGGGCCGGCCGGCTGATACCGGCTCTGGCCATATTGGTATCGGTCAGGATCACCGATCCCGGTTTTTGAAAGTACCGTACGGCCATTTCCACGGCATGGTCGGTAAATACCAGATTTTCGGCGTAGTCAAAATCGGCGGTCGCGTGGATCACTCTCTTGACGACGGGCGCGTACTCCTCCGGAACGGCCAGCCCCCGCTGTTCCATTTCCGCCGTGAGGATATTCATGCTGTTTCTCTCGATGTCAGCCGGCCGGGTGTGCTCCTGCTCCATTCACATTCCTCCAAACTTTTCCATGGCCCGGCGGACGGCAGGCAGGTCCAGACTCTGCCTGACCGTCTGCGCCAGCAGATCATATTGCCGCTGCCGGTATTCCCGGGAATCTTCCATGTGCACCTGCCCGGGTGAAATTCCCCTGCGCTCAAGCAGCCAGTCCGCAAGTTTTTCCGTCAGCTCCCCGGTATCAAAAAGGCCGTGGAGATACGTCCCAAAAACATTCTCACGGGCTGCCCCCTCCGCCTGCCCGTCTGACAGGACGCAGAACGGCTCCTCATTTCCCCGGGTTTGGCCCATATGGATCTCATACCCCTCAACAGCGGCGCCGGCGAGCGGCCCGGCTGTCACATCTGCGCGTACACGGGTACGGGTCTTCTGCGGCAGAAACTCGGTCTCCATGTCAAGCAGCCCCAGTCCGGCCAGCCTGTCTTCTTTTTCCGTTCCCGACGGATCCAGAAGGGTACGGCAAAGCATCTGATACCCCCCGCAGATGCCCAGGACCGGGACACCGCGGGAAACTGACTGCAGTACCACCGATTCCAAACCGCTCTGACGCAACCACAGCAGGTCCTCCATCGTGCTCTTGGTCCCCGGCAGGATCACCAGGTCCGGGCGGCCCAGCTGGTCCGCCTCCTGAACATACCGTACACCCAGGGCCGGGTGCCGTTCCAGCGGGGAGAAATCCGTAAAATTGGAAATTCTTGGAAATCGGATTACGGCTATATCGATCTGTTTGTGGACAGCTTCCCTCTCCAGCTCGGGCGCCAGAGAATCCTCTTCATCGATGTCGACCTGCACATAGGGAATCACACCCAGGACAGGAACACCGGTCTTTTCTTCGATCATATCGAGCCCGGGCCGCAGGATCTCCTCATCTCCGCGGAACTTGTTGATTACGGTCCCGACGATCCTTTCCCGCTCCTCCGGCCGCAGAAGTTCCATCGTCCCGTAAAGCTGGGCGAAGACTCCGCCCCGGTCAATATCTCCGACGAGCAGCACCGGGGCATTTACTAGTTCGGCCAGCCCCATATTGGCAATATCGTCATCCCGCAGGTTGATCTCCGCCGGACTGCCGGCACCCTCGATCACGATCACGTCATACTCCCGCTCCAGACTCCGGTAGGCATCCAGGATGTCGGGGATCAGGTCCTTTTTTATTTTGTAATATTCGGCCGCCGGATAATTTCCCCGGACTTTTCCCATGACGATCAGCTGACTTCCTGAATCGCTGGACGGCTTGAGCAGTATGGGGTTCATCCTCACGTCCGGCTCCACGCCGGCCGCCTGAGCCTGGACCGCCTGAGCCCGTCCCATTTCCAGACCGTCCAGAGTGATATAGCTGTTCAGTGCCATGTTCTGACTTTTAAAGGGAGCCGCCCGCAGGCCGTCCTGCCGGAAGATCCGGCACAGGGCCGCCGCCAGCAGACTTTTCCCCGCGCCGGACATGGTCCCCTGGACCATAATACATTCAGCCATGCAGCACCTCGTTGATTTCCTGAAGCAGCTTCTGATTTTCTTCTTCCCGGCGGACCGAGACCCGGTACCATCCTTCCCCCAGGCCGGGATAATCCCGGCAGGCGCGGATCAGGATTCCCTTTTCACGCAGTTTCCTGTCCAGTTCCGTATCCGGGTGATAAAACAGCAGGAAATTGGCCCGGCCCGGAATCACCCGGCAGCCGGCATTTGTCAGCCCTTCCGCCAGTACCGGGCGCTGGGCCCGGATCATAATCCGCAGTGTCCCGATGTACCCGTCCTCCCGGAGCGCCGCCTCGCCGGCCGCCTGGGCGGGAGCGGAGACCGGCCACGGCTGCGTCCCGCGAGTCATGGCGTCCAGCAGCTCCGCTTCGGCTGACAGGCAGTACCCCAGCCGCAGTCCGGCCATGCCGTAAGTTTTCGTAAAGGCCCGAAAGAGGATCACGTTCCCGTCCCGCAGGTGCGGCAGCAGTGTCGCCTGCTCTGACTCCTCCAGAAAATCCAGAAAGCACTCATCGACTGCCAGAAGCGTATCACACTGGCGGCAGCGCTTCATGATCTCCGTCAGAACCACTTCGTCCATCACGTTTCCGGACGGGTTCCCCGGCTGACAGAGGATTACGATATCCGTCTCGGGCATGATGGCGGATATGATCCCCGCCCCCAGGCGGAAATCATCCTGCTCGCTCAGAGGGTAATTCTCGATCAGGCAGTCCCAGTGTTCCAGCGCAGCCTGATATTCCATAAAAGTGGGCGCCGGAAGGAGCGCCCGCTTCGGCCGCAGTGCCTCCACCATGCGCCAGATCAGATCGGACGCTCCGTTCCCGCATAAGATCCATTCCTCCGGCACCCGAAGTTTTCCGGACAGGCTCCGGCGCAGGGCCCTGCATTGCGGATCCGGATAACGCTCCATATGCGCCAGGGCTTTCTCGGCCGCCTCCCTGACGCCCGCCGGGGGACTCAAAGGGCTGACATTTGCTGAGAAATCCAGCGGCATTTCGCCATATTCGTCTAAAAATCCGGCCCAGTCACCGCCGTGTTCCATTCAAACCATCCTTTCATAAAAGCCTGATCAGAAAAACGCAAAGGATCCGCAGCAGGCACAGAAGTACCAGCCCGAGCACGCCTGCCACATACATCAGCCGATCGGCCCGGGAGATCTCATCCGGTGTGACCGGACGCAAAGGATCCCCCACCGTGGGCTTCTCCTCCAGCCGGCCGGAATAGCGGGCCGGGCCGCCCAGCTGAATATCCAGTGCGCCCGCCATGGCCGATTCGGCCTGCGCCGAATTCGGGCTCGGATGATTACGCCGGTCCCTGCGCCAGATACGCATGGCCCCTTGGGCATCCGCGCCGGCGGGGCGGGCGGCAGCGATCAGTAACAGGGCGGACAGCCGTGCCGGGATCCAGTTCGCGATGTCATCCAGCTTCGCGGCCCGGCGTCCGAAATACAGATAGCTGGGGTTTTTGTACCCCATCATGCTGTCCATGGTATTGACGGCTTTATAGCACAGAGCCAGCGGCGCACCTCCCACCAGGAACCACAGAAGCGGCGCGATCTCCCCGTCAGAAAAGTTCTCCGCCACCGACTCCACGGCAGCCCGTGCCACTCCTTCTTCGGTCAGTTCATCGGTGTCCCGGCCCACGATCCGGCCCACCGCCTTCCGGGCCCGCTCCAGCCTTCCGCCGGACAAGTATTTACAGACCCGGCGGCTCTCCTTTCCCAGTCCGCGCATGGCCAGGCACTGCCAGCACCAGAAGATCTGCAGAAGAAATGCCAGGATCGGATGGATCAGATGCGCCACCCAGCAGCATAAACAGCCCAGCAGCAGTGTCCCCGCTGCCATAATGATAATCAGTATCGTTCCTCCGGTCAGCTGCCCTTCCGGCGTATCCGGCAGGCGTCGGCGCAGCATCTTTTCCAGCCAGGAGATCGCCTTGCCCATATAAACCACCGGATGAGGCATCCAGGACGGATCCCCAAACAGCAGATCAAGAATAAAACCGCACACGGCGGCGGCTGCCAGCACCAACGGTTCCTCTCCTTTACTTAGTGAGTTTGATTTGTTCCCGGACCACAAGAGATCTGTCTTCGGTCCAGTTTTCCGCCCGCAGCCTGAATCCGCATCCGCAGTCGGTCATCCATTGAAAATACTCCTGCCGGGGCTTTCCGAACCGCTCCAGCAGGGCCATCAATGTACCCCCGTGGGCCACGATGGTCAGGCCGGGCTCTCCCCGCAGCGTTGCGCTCCTTAACAGATCGTCAAAAGCCAGACAGACACGGTCACTGAACTGTTCCCGGCTCTCCCCGCCGGGGCACCGGCTCAGACAGCCGCTTTCCACCCAGTCCCGATAGGCTTCGTCCGCCTCCATCTCCCGGGCGGTCCGCCCCTCAAAGACGCCGAAATCCATCTCCTCCAGGCCGGGCACGATCTCCTGCCGGGCTTTCGGAAACAGGATTCGGGCCGTTTCCCGGGTCCTGAGCAGGGAAGTGACATAGACCACGTCCGGACAACCTTCCGCCGGGATCAGTGAATTTCGGCCCTCGGGCGACAGGGGAATATCGGACTTTCCCTGATACCTGCCCTCTTTCTGCCAGGCCGTAGCGCCATGCCGGATCAGTTCAACTTCCATTTTCCCCGTCCGCGGTCCCGGATTTAAGGATCTGCGGCAGTCCGCAGCACATCCGTACCACTTCGTCCGCACGTCCGGCCAGCATCCCGGCCAGTCTTCCGGCGGCCTCCCTGACGCGCTCCTGCTCCGGGTCGACCGGGACCACGCCGGCGCCGATCTCGGAAGCCGTCACGACCGGGAATTCCGCCAGCCGCCGGGCCAGCGCATCCAGGTCCTCCGCAGCGACCGCCAACTTCTGTACTTCCAGCGCCGCTTTCGTTTCCAGTTCTTCCCGTGACCAGCCCATACGTTTCATCGCGTATTCCTCCTGACCGGAATACATGGGTCCTGTAATGAAGATCATCAGCCCAACCCCCGCAGGTACTGAGTCAGACACAGCACCAGAAGCATCCAAAGCTCGGCTTTCTGCAGAAACCACCCCGCCAGATCACCGGAGAGCCCGCCGAACTTTCTTTTTGCCGTAAAGTAATACCAGATGTACATCAGCCACGCTGCCGCCGCCATAACCGCCCCTTCCCAGGTCAGAACGACCATCGCCGCCGTCAGCACAAGCGCCAGTACCAGCAGGATGATCCGGACCCGTTTTTGATCCGCCGTCGCGGCGAATGTGTGGGCCAGGCCGGAATCTCTCGCCAGGGGAAAAGAGGCGACGGACAGGCCGGACAGAGACCGGCTCAGGCAGAAGCCGAGCAGCACCACGCCTCCCCGGAAGACGGGCAGCGCCGTCCACAGGGCAAAGTCGGCCAGCAGCCAGCAGCCCAGCCGGATAGCGGCAAACGCGCCCATATGGGAATCTTTCAGGATCTCCTGTCTGCGTTCCGGGGAGCCATGGCTGGCCAGCGCATCACAGGTATCGCAGTATCCGTCCAGGTGGATCCCTCCGGTCACCGCGATCGGGATCAGGCAGGCCCCCGCTCCCATCAGCAGAGACGGCAGGGAAAGCCAGGTCACCACCAGGTACCACAGCCAGCACAGGCCTCCGATGACGGCGCCCACCAGCGGAAAAGCGCACAGCATATACCGCATATTTTTTTGCGTCCAGCGGATGCGGGGCATGGGAAGGGCGGAAAACATGGAAAAAGCCGCGGCCGCCGTCTCGAAGATCCACATTTTACGCTCAGCCCCTCTTCCGTTTTAAAATATTTGGGATGCCGCAGATCACTTCCACGACGCGGTCCGCTTCTTCAGCCAGTTTCTGCTGGATCTCTCCCAGCGTCTTTATATATTCCATCGTCGTTTCTTCATAATCATTGCCGCCGCTGGCGATTTCATTGGTCACGACGGTCAGGTTCCGGCAGCGGCCGTTCAGCGACAGGACCCCGTCCAGAGCGGCCTCCGGTCCGCCGCCTTCCGGGCTGAACATCTCGTTGGCCAGCAGATTGCCCAGACATTCCAGCAGGATATTGCTCCCGTCCGGAACATCCATATGACCCAGGTCCGTATACCGCTCTATGGTCTCAAATCCCTTCCCGGCACGCAGTGTATGATGCCTCGCGATCCGTTCTTCCGCATCCGTGCCGGACGGCTTCATGGTGGCCGTATAGATCCTCCGCCCCGGCAGGGACATGACGAGGCGCTCGGCGTATTCACTCTTGCCGCTGGCGGCGGCACCGATAATCAGAGTCAGCATCCCGTTATACCTGAGGGGTATAGGCATCTATACCCAGGTGCTGAAACGTGTGCCCGCTTTGATAGACACTCATGGCCGTGTCCAGCAGGCCCAGAGCGGCGACGGCTCCGCTCCCTTCACCGAGCCGCATTCCGGCGGAGATCAGCGGGTTCAGCTGCAGTTCGCTTAAAAGCTGTTCCGCCGCGGGCTCCTGCGACTGATGCCCGGCGGTCAGAGCTTCGCGGACGGCCGGTCTCATCCGGACGGCACAGAGAGCGGCCGTATCGCTGATCATCCCGTCCAGAATGACGGGCAGCCGGTACAGGCGGCCGCCCAGGCACAAACCGGTCAGCACGACAAGATCCAGCCCGCCGACTTTCTGCAGGATGTCCACCGGATCCGCCGGATCGGGCCGGTTCCTCTCAATGGCGGTTTCCACAGCCCGGATCTTCCTCTCCATGCCCTGGTCGGACAAGCCGGATCCCCGTCCGGCCAGTTCCTCCGGCTGCTGCCGGAGCAGCACGGCGGCCACGGCGCAGGAGGTGGTCGTGTTCCCGATACCCATCTCACCCAGCAGCAGGCAGTCATCCCCCGCTTCTTTTCGTTCTCCCGCCAGCTCGATGCCGAGTTCCAGAGCCCGAAGGCATTCCCTCCGTTCCATGGCCGGTCCGGCAGTGATGTCGTCCGTGCCGTTCCGGATACGCCGGTCCATCACGCCGGGCGCACCGGTGAAATCCTTCACGCCCACGTCCACCGGCAGTACCCCGCAGCCGACCTGGCGGGCCATGTAGCTGACCGTGCTTTCCCCCGCGCCCAGCGCCTTCGTCACGGCCGCGGTCACCGTCTCGTCCGATTGGCTGACACCCTGAGCGATTACGCCGTTGTCGGCGCATATGACCAGCAGCGTGCGCTGCCGGAGGCTGAAATCGGCGTTGCCGGAGAGTGCCGCCATTTTCGTGATTGCGTCCTCCAGCTGTCCCAGGGAGCCGAGCGGCTTGGCCAGGCCGTCCCAGCGGAGCCGCGCTGTCTCCAGGTCCCCGGGAAGTACGGGCGGAAACTCATCGGGAATATTCTCGGGTCCCATGAACAGGCACCTCTTTCCTCGTTGATTGGAAAAACGGATCTCCGCCGGCGGGATCCCTCTTACGTTTTTTCCTCATGATATGCCCGGGCCGCATCGGTAAACCGCCGGGCCAGGGGCAGCGAACCGCCCAGGTGCAGATGAGGAAATGCGGCATACAAATTTGCGTCGCAGAACCCGCAGCGCCAGCTGCTCCCGTCCGCCTTCTCGACCGGCAGGTCGCTTCCGGGATTGGTGCTGTCCCAGTGGTGGAATTCATGGACGGGGACCCGGTCGCCGGCACGGAACAGCAGGCTGTCTCTCTCGGGACACAGCACGGCGTACCCAAAGCGCACCAGTCCCTCTGTCGGCACCCCGCCTCCGGGCAGCACCTCCGCCATGGTATACCGGATGCCGTCCCGGGACTGCAGATACTCCTGCAGGTATAAAAATCCTCCGCACTCGGCCACTGTCGGGAGCCCTTTTGAGGTTTTTTCCCTTATACTTTCCCTCATCGGCAGATTGTCCGACAGGGGACACGCATACAGTTCCGGATATCCCCCGCACAGATACAGTCCGTCCGCGTCCGGGAGACAGCTGTCGTGCAGAGGGCTGAAAAATTCAAGCCGCGCGCCCGCCTCTTTCAATGCCGTCAGGCTGTCTTCATAACAGAAGCAGAAGGCCTCGTCCCGGGCCACGGCGATAGTGCAGTCCGGAGGGGGCAGCGTGATTTCTTCCCACTCCGGCCGGACCTCCCCGGCCAGTTCCAGCAGCCGGTCCAGCATCACCGTCTGCTCCAGCTGAGCGGCGACTGCCCGGAACCGCTCCTGAAAATCCTCCACTTCCTCCGCCGTGATCAGTCCCAGATGACGGGCAGGCAGATCGGCCTCCGCCATGGGGGGCAGGTAGCCCAGCACCTCCAGCCCGGTCTCACGCTCCACGACCGGCTTCAGATGCTCATAAAGAGATTCCCTGCACCGGGTAAAAATAACGCCCCTGACGGGACACGGAGTCCTGAAATCCAGGATCCCTTTCAGCTGAGCCGCCAGTGTCAGGCTGCTGCCTTCCGGGTGCACCGCCAGGATCACGGGGATATGAAAGAGAGAGGAGACCTCCCATGCGCTGGTCTTATCCGTTCCGTTCAGGCCGTCATAATAGCCCATGGCGCCCTCGACCAGCCCCATCTCCGCCCGCTGTCCGTTCAGCGTGCGCCGGGCGCCCTCTTCCCCCTGGAGGAAGAGGTCCAGGTTCCGGCTCGGCACGCCCAGCACCCGGGTGTGAAACATGGGATCGATGTAATCCGGCCCGCATTTGAAGGATTCACAGCTTATGCCCCGGTCCTGAAGCGCGGTCAGCAGGCCACAGGTCAGTATCGTTTTCCCGCTGCCGCTGGCCGGGGCCGAGATCATCAGCCGCTTCATGCCCGCTCTCCGGAGATCAGAAACACCGGATTCAGCGCCTTCATCAGATGGGAACGTCCTGCCCGTTCCGAGCGGCTGACCGAGACCTGCGTCACCTCCGTCTTCAGATCCAGCGACTCCATTTCCACGCACGCGGCGGACAGGGTCTCCGGTGTAATAGCCGACACGCAGACGCGCGCCTCCGGATTGCGCGAGACCACTGCGGTCAGGATCTCTTTCAGCGCGCCCCGGCTTCCGCCCACAAAGACCGCATCCGGAACCGGGAGTCCGTCCAGTGCCGCAGGCGCTGTGCCCGCCACGATCCGCATTTTCCATGCCATGAAACGCTTCCGGTTCTCCTCCATCAGGGCCAGTGCCTTCTCATTTTGCTCCACGGCCCAGCACTGTCGTGCGTGCAAAGCCATTTCCACGCTGACGCTGCCTGTTCCGGCTCCCACATCCCAGCAGCAGTCTGTATCCTGTACCGCCAGTTTCGCCAGGATCACAGTCCGGACTTCCTGCTTGGTCATGGGAACATCTCCGCGGATCCACCGGTCATCCGGGATCCCGGGTGCACGGTCCGGAGGCAGGGGAGCCGGACGCACCAGCAGCACACTGAGCGGTCCGAATTTCTCCTCCGCCAGCTGCTCCACGGTTCCCTTTCGCAGCCGCTGATCCGGATAGGACAGATTTTCTCCCGCGACCGCTTCCAGTTCGCCCAGGCCGGCCCGGGCCAGCTCCCGGCAGAGTTCGGCAGGGGAGACCGGGCCGCCGGTCAGAAAGAACGTGCTCCGCCCGCAGCAGACCTGTTCCACGGCATCGCACCCGGTCCCGTGGGCCGAACACAGCCGCCAGTCCTGCCAGCTCTCGCCCAGTGCCGCCGCCAGCGCCTGGACGCTGGACACGCCGGGACAGATCCGCCAGGAGATCCCGGCCTGATCCAGAAGGGGCAGAAGCCCGGAAGCGCCGGAATAAAAGCCCGTATCCCCGCTGAGCACCACGGCGGCACGGCCCGCTCCGCTTTCTTTTAATATATCCGCGATATGATCGCTCCGGTATTCATTCACCAGCCGGGCGGAACAGGCCGGCAGCGCCTCCAGCAGGCGCTGCGCCCCGATGATCAACTCGGCATTCTGAATGGCTTCGGAGACCCCGGCCGTCATACAATCCGCGCTGCCCGGCCCAAGGCCCAGTATATCCACATTCACGGTTCTTCCTCCAGCAGCTTCAGGATCTCTTCCATGGAAATGCCTTCGTCCGGGGGGCGCCGTACCAGTATCAGCCCGGCGCCGGTCTCTTCGGCCGCCCGCTGCTTTTCCTGAAAGCCCCCGGCTTCTCCTCCGTCCTTGGTAATAACCCAGCGGATCTGAAGCTGTTCCAGTATGGCCCGGTTCAGCTGTTCGGAAAAGGGACCCTGCATGGCAATGATGTGACCATGGGACAGGCCTGCGGATTCACAGGCATTCAGAGACTCATGGGTGGGGAGGACCCGGGCATAGAGCCTTTCGGGGTCAATAACGGAAAAGGCATTCAGATCTTTGGTTCCCGTCGTCACCAGCACATTTCCTTCTTCTTTTCTGACAAGTTCGGCCGCTTCCCGGCAGTCGTCCGCCTGCAGGCAGTTCTCCGCCCGGCTTGCCGGCCGTGACAGACGGAGCAGAGGGATCCCGGCAGTGTCGCAGGCCCGCCGGATCTCGCGGGACGCAAGATCCGCGTATGGGTGTGTCGCGTCGATACACCGGTCGAAGCCCTGCAGGACCGGCTCCATTTCCTCCGCGGACATCCGGCCGCACAGAACGTTCACACCGTTCAGATCTTTCAGCTCCTCGGCACCCAGCGGAGTCGCCACACTGACGGTCACGCGGTGCCGGAGGCCCAGTTGCTCGGCCAGAATCCGGCCTTCCGTCGTCCCTCCGAAGATCAGGATCTTCATGTACGGTACCCCCGGGGTGTGACCATCCGGCCTCCGGCCATGCGGGTGGACGAGGCACCGATAAACACGGTCGTAAACATGTCCAGTTTCTCGTCCCTCAGCTGCCCCAGCGTAAGGATCCTGCTCTCCTGCCCGTCCCGGCCTATGTTGCGGACCCAGCCGCATACGGTCTCCGCACTCAGGTCCTCCAGTAAAATGTCACAGGCACGGCGGAGATGTTCCGGTCTTTTCCTGGAACAGGGATTATAAAGACAGATGGAAAAGTCCCCCCTGGCGGCACAGCGCAGCCGGTTTTCGATATCCTCCCAGGGAGTCAGAAGGTCAGACAGGGATATGGCACAGAAATCA
The DNA here is from genome assembly GCA_021203885.1 of Oscillospiraceae bacterium. Lineage (GTDB taxonomy): Bacteria > Bacillota > Clostridia > Oscillospirales > Oscillospiraceae > JAJPXI01. The sequence continues at coordinate 16,240 of JAJQAH010000091.1, forward strand.
TTCATCAGCGGAGCTCCGAGGACGGCGGCGCCGGACAGGGCCGCGGTAACACCGGCCACGATCTCGATATCCGCGCCGGGGTACTCCTCGCTCAGTTCCAGCACCGGCCCGGCCATGCCGTAAACACCCGGGTCGCCGCTGCACATCATGGCCACCGTCCGCCCGTTCTGCGCCTGCTCCAGTGCCCAGCGGCAGCGCTCCATCTCTCCCAGCATGGGGGAAGCGTAAAATTCCTTTTCCGGATACAGGGGGCGCATCAATTCCACATAGACCTTATAGCCGCACAAGATCTCCGACTGATCCATCGCCAGTCTGGCCCTGGCCGTCAGATCCTCTTCTCCGCCCGGGCCGATGCCCACCACAAACAGCTTACCCAATTTCCTGCCTCCAGTCCCACGTATAGTGCCTCTCCGCCACAGCAAGCGCCATCGTCACGCCCCGGTCCGCGTACTTTTTGATTATGACTTTTCCGCCGCTTCCGGCCGCGGCACTCCGCTCACAGACATTGTCCGTACCCGTGACCTGAAGCACGAAGGGAGATGCCGAAAATTCACCCGGCAGCGCCTGCAGCTCTTCCGGAGAAAAGACCCGGAAGGGCCAGCCGTGATGATCGCAGAAGGCAACCAGACCGGGTTCGTGTTCCTTCCGCGTGACCGAGCACACCTGTTCGACGGCCTGCGGATACAAATGATGTTTTTCGGAAAATTCCCGAAAGACGCTTTCGATGACATCCTCCGGCGTGTTTTCCTTACACCCCATGCCGAGAGCGGCAACAGGCGGGATCAGGTGCAGGGCGGCAGATCCGTCCCGCCGGATACCGACCCGGATCTCACCATCCGGCGCAATGGAAATTCCCTGCGGGCAGTCCCCGTCAATGGGGAAATCGCTGCTGACCGTCACACTTTCTCCGGCCAGGATCCGGGCGGATATCCGCCGGATCCGCTCCGGCTCGGCCACGGCCCATCCCTGATGCCGGGCCCACTCGTCCACGGCGAAACATCCGTTCAGGTCGGTCGCGGTGGTCACGACACATTCCGCCCCGGTCAGTGCGGCAATCCGGCGCGCCAGGTCATTGGCGCCGCCCAGATGTCCGCTTAATATAGGAATCGCGTACTGACCCGATTCGTCCACGACCACGACCGCGGGGTCCTCCGCTTTACTCGTTACAAAAGGCGCGATGGCCCGCACGGCGATCCCGGCCGCGCCCACATAAATCAGAGCATCCGCTTTCGGAAACCACTGAGCGGTCCACTCCCGGACCCCCAGAGGCTCCCCGCTTCGAAAAGCCTGCCCCTCCAGGTCTCCGGCCAGCCGGCAGGCGAGGTCATATCCGCGGCCGGTAAAGGCCAGCAGAGCCAGGGTCATGGATCTGCCTCCCGAAAGCCCGTGGTGAAACCAGGATCATACAGGCTGGAGCGATGATATCCGCTCTGCAGAAAATCTCCCACCAGAACAAGCGCCGTATCGGTGATTTCGTTTACATATCCCGTTTCAGCCAGACGTCCCAGCGGGCAGCGGATCACCCGCTCCTGCGGCCAGGATGCCTTATAGACCAGCGCGGCGGGCGTCTCGGCATCATACGCCCCCTCCAGGAGTTCCTGCTGCACTTTTTCCAGAAGGCCCGCCGACAGGAAAATGACCATGGAGGCTCCGTGCACGGCCAGGTCCGAGATCTTCTGTCCATCCGGGACCGGGGTCCTTCCTTCCGCCCTGGTCAGAATCACCGTCTGACTGACACCCGGCAGGGTATATTCCCGTCCGGCGGCGGCCGCCGCCGCACAGAAACTGGAGACGCCCGGGGTCCAGTCCCAGGGGATATCCCGCTCAATCAGCGCGTCGATCTGCTCCTGCACCGCTCCGTATATGCTCGGATCCCCTGTGTGCAGCCGGACCAGATCTTTCCCCTCTTTATGGCACTGCTCCATTACGGAGAGCACCTGTTCCAGCGTCATCTCCGCGCTGTTATAGACATCACATCCGTCCCGGCACAGGCTCAGCAGGGCCGGGTTTACAAGACTCCCCGCGTAAATAACCGTGTCGGTCTGACGCATGAGCTCCGCACCCCGGACCGTAATCAGGTCCTCCGCTCCGGCACCGGCTCCCACAAAATGGATCATGTAACTTCTCTCCCTGATTATTTCTTTCCTATGAGGATCGTAGTGAAATAGCTCTCCGGCAGTTCTTCCTCCGGCCAGGAATCCATCACACGCTCCCCGGGCAGGCCGCAGTCGATCACGATTCCGGTCTGTTCCTGAAGATTGCGCTGTTTCAGCGCCTCCCCGATGTCCCGGAGCCCGCCGGCGGGTTTCATCAGCACCTTAGTGCCGGGCAGGTCCAGTACTTCTTCCATGTCCACAGCGCCCGCGGGAACAATGGTCAGGGGCTCATCCATGGAAGTCAGGCTCCGGCCCAGTCTGGCGGCAGCCGCGCAGAAGCTGGTCACGCCCGGAATCATGACACACTCATATCCGGCCTGTTGTATTGTTTCCGTCAGGTAAGAACAGCTCGCATAGAGCGATACGTCTCCAAGAACGGCCATGGCCACGTCCGTTCCCTGTTCCAGCCGGTTCAGGATCAGACCGGCAGCCTGGTCATGGCGTGCTTTTCGCACATCGGCGGCGCGTTCCATGGAAAAGGGCAGCAACAGGATCTCCTTGTTTTTCAGATCCACCGCCCGGCCGGCAATATCCAATGCCAGGTTCCGTCCTGCAGGCGTCTGGACAGCCGCGACCACCGGACATGACTCCAGCACCCGGCAGGCCTTCCTTGTCAAAAGTTCCGGATCACCCGGGCCCACGCCCACGCAGTAGAAGACACTCTTTTTTATTTCTTCCATCGTTGCAAAATCCCCTTAGCACCGTCTGTCTGTCCCAGGTCCCCGTATGTATTGGAAAAAAGCCATGCGCCGGTGCGGTACCGGCCTCCCGCACGCCGTTCCAGCCGGTCATCGATCTGATTCAGAATGGAATCCATCACGCCGGCCAGCAGGCCGTTCCGGCTGAGGATCTCCAGGCACGCATCGGATGTGACCGCCTCCATCAGCTCCTTGCAGACCCCGGGGGAGGCGCCCTGCAGAGCTGCGTGAGCGCAGAATATTTCCCTGCGGCCGTCCGCCCACCGGCTGTGGGTATTCATAATTCCAGCCGCCACTTTGATCAGCTTCCCAACATGGCCCACCAGCAGCACATCCTCAAAGCCCGCATCGCCGGCCGCATCCAGCGCGTCCCCGATAAAGTTGGAACAGCGTACGATCGGGATGCCCAGCTGATCGAGCCCGTTCGACTGCAGAAAATCCATCCCGTAATTTCCCGGTGTCAGGATCACACTGCGGTGCCCCTCCTTGGCGTGCTGCCGCAGTTCCACGGCGATGGTCTCGGTCAACGCCTGCACGCTCATGGGCTCCACCACGCCGGAGGTGCCCAGAATGGAGATGCCACCCTGAATTCCCAGGCTGG
>JAJQAH010000016.1 GCA_021203885.1 Oscillospiraceae bacterium
ATTGTAATTAGCGTCTGTACCCCTTACATACCCAACGAAAGTTTTCATAAAACCAACGATACTCTTTGATGTATAAGTGTTTCCGCTTCTGTCGTGTATTTCAAAGGCATTACGAATGGTATTGAAACCACTGTCCACGAACTCCTCAAAAACAGTGATAAGACGATTTGCAATGTTTGTGTCTGGCCACCACGTGTTTCTATTACCCGCATCATTCCCCTTTCCAAACAAAGACGCCACAGAGACGTTGTAGTTGTAGGAGGAGCCGCTTGTCTGTGCGGAAAAGTTATAGCAACCGTCTTCTTTGTGAAACAGAGTATATTCTTCTGCAAGATTATTTTTTGTCGCAGACCAATAGTTAAGAGACATTTTTTCTGCGTTGTAGACAACAGGGTCTCTCCCATTTTCCTTGATATACCTTGAGCGCCACAATAAGCCCCCAAACATAAGGAGCATTCCGTAAGGTATTGATTCTATACATCCATTTGTTTTGGTGTCCTTAAATACGTTCGGCACTTTACTGTAGTCATATTTAAGCGTGTGAAGGAATAGTAAGGCCTTTACCCTTTTTGCGCGCCTGTTGCGTGCGTTGTCGTCTTCTGATGCCGTTATGGATTTTGTCTGTATATAATAGAACGGACATCCGAACAGGTTTCCCTCCACCCCGATATGGTTTATCGGGAAATACGGTATGGTAAGTTCATCCGCATTACGCGGAGTGTCGTCTATACTTGTTTTAAACGTTCCGTCTGTGTTCGCTTTTACAACCCTTTTGTTCGCATTGTCTGTTATATATATTTTATTCAGTTGGAATGTGTGCGGTGCGTCGCCGTCAGAAGAGAGGGGGAGTAGATATTTCTCGTCTACGCCCATATCTTTTCTCTTTGGCGTAAGGGAGGTCGTTTTTGAAAACCATTTGCTATAACTCTCGCCGTCGACTTTCAAAAATGTTTTGGTAAAGTCGCCGAAATCGCCGTCACAACCCGTGTCCACGATGTCGACGTGTCCATCACACAGTCTATCATAATAATCGATTATGCCGTCAACCATCGACTTGTCCGTAAAAACAGAGAACATCGATTCGTTTGCATATCCGTCGTCCGATAGAATACTGTTGCTGTTGCATAAGTAAGCCCAATTCTGTGCGGTTTTCCCATCGTCCTTGAATAATGGGTTAAAACTGTAATTTGTTGGGTCGTCTCCACGTTGTTTTATTATTCCCCTTGTAGCATATTCTCTGAAAGGAAAAAGTGTTGAGGGGACAATGGAGTTACCGTTGCCGTCATAGTAGTGTATGTACGTATAGGAATTGGAACCCACCAACATCATTGGATGTCGCCCATTTCTATTGTAAGAATCCTTTATCCTTTGTGCTGTTTCAAAATCGTGACTCTTTTTAGTTTTACCACTTTCCACCGAAGCGAAGGTGTCCCCATTAGTGGAACAAGTGGCTATGTCAATCAGTGTTTCTGCGCCGTTTTGTCCCTCTATTGGTTTTATTAACATCGTGTCTATTAGGTCTGCCGTTTGTGACGAATAGCAGTTATACGCATCAAATTTACCGAACGTTTCGGCAAATTTCTCGGCTACGCTATCATTGCACATAATGCCCATAAGAAGAGTCGCCCTCAACGAAACCAATCCCGCGACGGCGCTTGGTCCCGCTTCAATTTCATTGGTTACACTGTCAAAAGGCGACGTTCCTGTCAGAAAATCCACCGTCGATATAGGGAGGTAGTCTGTTGAGACGGTCGTATTTGTATTATGTACGCTGTCAACAATGTGCAATATTGCAGACTGAAGAGAGAGGATTACATTCTCCTCTATAAAATTATGACTGAAATCCCCCACCCACGCCAACGTGTCAAGAGAGGAATCCGTGTCACCCTCCGTGTTTGCGGATTTATGGTTTAAAACACCCGGCCAAGGCGGTACGGTCTCTGATCTTCCGCGTGGAATATCTGTCTCCGTGTCAATGTCGTGAATGCCAAGAGCTGACGGGCTTCGATTGCCGTTTCTCTCTTGTTCCTTTATCTCTTGACCGGCTTCGAATATTATTTGAAGGAATGTCTCGAGATGGCACATTATTATCTTAAAGACGTTCCCTATATATGGCTTACAGCCCACTAACTCCTCTATGTTGTCTTCTATCTTTGATGCTACTCTTCTTGTGATGCTCTCTTCTTCCTTTGTGGCGGCATCTGTGAGTTCATTTACCTTGTGCGCCAAGTTGTAAAGGTCTACAACGTATGCAAACTCTGTAAAGTTGGTGTTGTAACTATTCGGCGTTGTTCCGTCATAGAGCGCTTTCGCTATTGAGTCTGTGACGGTTTTTTCGTCGTTGAACTTTATGTTCTTTATGTTGTTGAATGTGCGCTCTTGCCCATTGATGGCGGTGAAGACCATATTCGTTATGGTGTCCCCACTTTTGCTTATTGATAAAATTCTGTTTGCGGTTATCTTTGTCAGTGCTTTCTTTTGATTGGGTAGCATTTTTTCGTTTATACCATCCGTTCCGTAGGAATCGTGATATTCCTTTACGACGTTGGTAAGTTCTGTAAGAGCATTTTGCGTGCCTTGACTTGCTGAAACATCAAGTGTGTCGTCGGCGTTTGTAACCCTGACTCTTCCTTTTCCCATAAAAAGAAACAGTTGTCTGTTGCCGTTCTCATCCGTGTTGTCAATCACGTGACTAGCCTGATTTGTTATTTGACTGACAAAATTAGACAACTTTGATTGTATTTTACTAAGAAGCCCTTTTTTTCCGCTAATCGCTACCAGAGTGGCGCTGTCTCCTTCTGAAATTCCCGCACCTTTCCCTGCACCATCGTTCAACGCCGACTTGATTTTATTTAGAAAATCGCTGAGTTTTATCGGTGCACTCCCATCGTGCAACGCCCATTCTCTACTGTTAACGTGTGCGTTCCAATAAGCTATGCCTATATATGGACAGTGGGGCGCCGCCACAAGATAATCGAAAGGAATATCCGTCAGAAGGGAATAGCTGTACCCTATAAAAGTGACATTGCTCTCGAAATTGCCAGTGGAGACGTTATATTCGTGGCTACATCCCGAACACGTGAGCTGATAGGTTACAGGCCTACCCAGAAATCCTTTCATCTGTAGTTTGAATAGAGGATATGGTATTTGGAAGAAACATCCGAAGATATTGTCCGCCGTCAGTTCGCCGTTGGTGTGTATGGCCTCCTCATTGCCGAATATTGAAGAACCCCTCACGTCCACGAACTTTATGTTGACCGTAGGCGTATACCAACTCTCGAACTTGACCTCTATCTTCTCAACGCCCAAGCCCTCGACAATCTTCTTCGTGCCGTAGTTTCCCGCGTGTATTTCCGTGTAATAGGTTGTAAGATAGGAATCCCCGTTGTCTATGCCGAAAGTGTCGCCCTTGAGAAAGGCAGCCTGAGAGTTACCGCAAACCCAACTCAACTGATATTCGACGTCGTTGCTGTCTTTTCCCGCTATCTTGTTGCTGTTGTCGCCGAACCTGTCATAGTTTGTCACAAGCAGATTGAACGCTATACAGAAGTCCTCATACGGCGGTGTCATCTGTATGTCCTCCCCGTTCCGTCCCGTGATGTTGTAGACGTCGTTGGGGTCTACGTATATTATCCTGTTATTGCTCTCTACGGCCATTTGTGGTGTGTTTTACTCTTGTTTATTATGATTATCCGCATTATTACTCTCTTCCAAAGGTCGGGAGGGGCGAGCTGCGTCTCCGCACTCAAGCCCAGTCCTTCCCTAAATAGTCCGCTCCCCCATTCACTTGAGGCTAATCCGCCACCCGCCGTCACACCCTCAAGGGGTATTATTGCGGATAGTCAAATTAATCATTCCCAACACTCCTCGTAAACTTTCCTTATTATACTATCAACGAGCTTCTTTGTCTCATCATTTGTATTTTCGCGTTCCTCCTCATATCTTCGCATCCGGGTAGGGTCGGTCATAGTATTATGTATAGACGCCCTCACGTGATTCAGTTTGTTCTTAAAGCGGTTAAAGTTCTTCGCCACGTAGTTCAGAAACATTTTTGGGTTAAAGCCGTATTTTCTATATTCCTCAATGGCGGCGATGACGTCTCTGTCGTTTATATTCTCCTGTAGCCACTCGTAGAGCACCTTGTAACTTGCAAAGTTGTTCTCCGTTGGCGTGGTGTTGTTCAGGTAGTCTTGCATTGAATTTTCGGCCTGCGTTAAATAACTGTTTACAAAGGCACTTTGTCCCTCCCAAGCGGAAAAATATATGAGATACGCTATTCCCTCTCTTGGGTTATATGTCGAGCCGTCGCCTTTGTCAATAACGCCCTGTGCATAACTGGCTACCCGTTCCAACGGTGTCATTATAGTGCCGTCGATGCGTCCTTTCTTACACCATTCGAAATAATGCATAAGGGGAATGATATACCTATTTGCCCTAAAGGGCGTTCAGGGTTTCTATCCTTGACGCTTCACCGACCGCG
>JAJQAH010000042.1 GCA_021203885.1 Oscillospiraceae bacterium
GTCAATCTTATTCACTTTTTTTGCATATTTTTTTCTCGCCAAAAAAATCTGATAATGGAAAACTTAATGGAAAACCACCTTTTTTTAGCAAAAATAAAAGACTGAAACCATTGAGATTCCAGTCTTTCTTGAATGGCGGAGAAGGAGGGATTTGAACCCTCGCGACGGTCTCCCGCCCTACTCCCTTAGCAGGGGAGCCCCTTAAGCCACTTGGGTACTTCTCCGTATCAGATATGAAATTGTGGCGGAGAGAGTGGGATTCGAACCCACGGCTCTTTCGAGTCACCGGTTTTCAAGACCGGCTCCTTAAACCACTCGGACATCTCTCCAAAAAACCGTTCTTCGGGCAAAAAAGATGATAACATAGGCACGCACGTTTGTCAATCAATCTTATCCATCTTTGTGCCGCTTCCCCTGAAATCAGGGGAAGTCCGATATCCCAAGGAACACGATTGTTTTGGGGACAAAAGGTCAGGCTTTCGATTTCGAAATCAGGACTTTCCTTCCCTTCCGCAGGGCTGCCGCGCCGGAATAGTATGCGTCGGCCCCTCCCTCCGCGTACATGGCCCGCTCCACGGCGGGGATCAGGTCCGTCAGCGCGCAGCTCAGTTCCTCGTCGCCCGCCGCCCGGGGCAGGAGTCCGGATAAAAATTCCCTTGGAGTCTGTTTATCCCCCCGGCGCCAGCCCCGGCCGTGGATCCTGCGGAACAGATCATAAAACGCGCCGAGGGCGGTGTCCCTGTGCCGGTACAGATACACCCGGAGCCGCAGGCCCTCCCAGATCCACGCCAGGCGCCGGCCGAAGACAGAGCCCAGCGCCGTACGCGTCCGCCGGGTGCCGCCCGACGTCCGCCGGACGACCGTCTCCGTATGCCCGGTCCGCACCCTGCGGAGACGAAGAAGCACAAATACGATCACGGCAACGACCAGAACGGCCAGGATAATATAGACATAGACCGGGATGGTGAAGCCGAAGGCCACGGTCGTATCCGTTCCGGACATATCCCCGGAAACGGCTCCCTCCACGACCGTCTCCTCCGTGGTCCCCCGGGGGAACAGGGAGGACAGCCAGTCCATCAGCTGCTGGCCCCAGCCGTAAACCGCCGAGCCCGCGGCTTTCACGGAGTTCCAGACCGTGACCACGCCCTGCCCCACGCCTCCGGCGACGAAGCGGAACAGCAGTACGGCCAGGGCGCACAGCACCGCCAGCACGCAGGAAAAGAAGACCCAGCCGGCGGCCGTCTGGCCCCTTCCGGACCGGTAGGCGCTGAGACCCACCACCGCGGCCACGCAGCCCACCGCCGACGGGACGGCCCAGAGCAGGGAGATCCCCGAGACGCCCAGCAGGGCGGCAAACACGGCGAGCAGGATCAGGCTGATGTCCAGCCACTGGATGGACCGGGACAGTGTCTGTCCCTTCAGGGCCAGGTTTGCGCCCTGGACGCCCAGGATGATGCAGCCGGCCACCGCGATCGCCGTATAGATGACGCCCCGCCAGCCCTCCAGGACGATGGTGCCGGCCAGCAGCACGGCACAGCACACGGTGTTCAGGATCGTCAGCTGCTGCGCCGTCCTTTCCCTCCGCAGAAACAGATAATCCAGTATATAGATGACCGGGCCCATGACCAGCCACAGTACCAGAACGCCGGGCTGCAGGGTCCTCATCGTCAGGTTGAAGAAGAGCAGGACCGTGACGAAAACGCTCCCGGCCGCCATCTGGCTGGCCGCAGCCGACAGGAAGTTCTCCTCACGCATACCGCTCACCCCGGACGCGCACGGTCTGCGCGCAGACCGTCTCGTAATCGCCGAAGGGTTTCCCCGGCTGCCAGGTCAGGATCGTCAGCCGGGTGGAGTCCAGATACTGAAGGACCGGCTGGTCCGGCAGATCCGAGCAGTCGTAGGTCAGATAATAAAACCGGCCGGTGTTCCGGGCGGATTCGATCAGAGGATCCAGGTCGAATCCGGCCCGCTGCCGGATGACCCGGTTGGTCTCTTCCTCCAGGGCGGGTGCGGCCGGCTGGTAGGCCGCCAGAGCACGCAGCAGCGGCCTTACGTCACCGCCCGGCGCGAGATGGACGGCGGCGCCGGCGCCCCGGCACAGGCTGAGTCCGCAGGCCACCTGATTCTGCTCCAGCTCCACAATCACCGAGGCCAGAACGGAGAGAGCCTGCTCCAGTTCCTCCCGGTGCGGTTCCTCCCCGCCGAAGCTCTCCCCGTCCAGCAGGAAGTGGACGCTGCGGGGCAGGATATCCTCATAGACGTTGACGGACAGCGGCAGGTCCCGGGCCGCCAGCCGCCAGTTGATATGTTTCAGACTGTCCGAGGGCAGATACTCCCGGGTCGACCGGATCACGGTGGTATCCTCCATGACGCCCCGGGTCCCGGTATCCGCGTTCCACAGATTGCGCATGAACAGCCGGACGGACACGGGCACCAGTTCCGGGTACACCGCGATCTCCCCGGCGTGCTCCGGGGCGACCGGCCGCTCCACCTGCGTCAGGCCGAACGCATCCCCCGTGCGCAGCCGCCAGCAGGAGGTGGAATAGATCCCCCGGCACCTGGCGGTCCAGACGGAGGTGGTGTCCAGCGTCTCGTACCAGGCGCACCAGGACATCTTCTTCTCCCCCACCAGCGACTCGGAGCATCCCTCCTCTTTCAGGGCCTCCAGTTCCCACTGGTCCGGCTCGCGGGTCTCTTCCGGCGTCAGACACAGGCTGTCCGAAAGGGGAAAAAAGATCTCCAGCCACATGAGGGGCAGCAGTTTCCCGTTATGCACGCGGATGTGAAATTCCAGTTTCTCTCCCGGAAATACGCCGTCCGCGCCGCCGCCGGCGGTCAGCGAGACCTTCCGGAGCGCCAGCACCGACCACAGCCGCGCCGCGCCGGCCAGCAGGAAGATCAGCAGAAGCACGGCGGCCGCCGCCCATATCCGCGCGATCCCGGCGGCCGCGCACAGCGCCAGCAGGATCACCAGCGCTGGCACGGATGTCAAAATGCTGGACCGGTTGGAGACCCAGCGGATGTTATTCTTCATCTGCTGTCACAGCGGACGGATCCGGCGTGCCTTCCAGTCCGGCGAGGATCTCGTCCAGTACGGAGGCGGCGGTGACGCCGGACAGCCGGGCCTGGCCGTCCACGGTCAGCCGGTGCTCCAGCACCGGGTGAGCCAGTGCCTTCACGTCGTCCGGCGTGACGAAGTCCCGGCCCTCCATGGCAGCCCACGCCCGGGCGGCCCGGTACAGCGCCCGGCTGGCACGGGGGCCGGCCCCCATGGAAAGCTGGGGATGGTCCCGTGTGGCCTGGGTCAGGGACACGATATAATCCGCCACCAGGTCCGACACATGCACGCCGTAGATCCGCTGCTGCGCACCGGTCAGCGCCTCCGCGTCGGTCACGGCAGACACCTCATCGAAGGGGATCTCGTCCCCCACCCGGCGCAGCATCTCCCGCTCCTCGTCCCGGTCGGGAAAGCCCATGGACAGCCGGATCAGGAACCGGTCCATCTGCGCGGCGGGCAGCCGGAACGTGCTGTCCAGCTCCACCGGGTTCTGGGTCGCCATGACCAGGAACGGGGCCGGCAGCGGATAGATCTCACCGTCGATGGATACCTGCCGCTCCTCCATGGCCTCCAGCAGGGCGGCCTGCGTGCGGGGGATCGCCCGGTTGATCTCGTCCGCCAGCAGGATGTTCGTCATGACGGGACCCTCCCGCAGCTCGAAGTCCCCGGTCTTCTGATTGTAGATCTTCATGCCGGTCACGTCGCTGGGCAGCAGATCCGGCACGAACTGGATCCGCCGGAACTGACAGCCCAGTGCGATGGAGATCGTTTTGATCAGCGTCGTCTTGCCCACGCCGGGAAAATCGTCCAGCAGCACGTGCCCGCCGGCCAGCACCGCCATGATGATCAGCCGGATGGTGTCCGTCTTCCCCACGATGACTTTTTCCGTCTCGGCCAGTACCGCAAGGGACAGATCGCGGATATCCGCGAATTCGGATCGATCCTCACTCAAAACATCTCACTCCTTTGCCGCCGTATCCCGGCCCGCACGGCTGCGGTCCGGAGACACGCGCTTATTCTTCTTTTCCGTCCGGCCGGATCGTCTCCACGATCCGGCGCATCAGCCCCACCCGGTTCAGGGGGGTCATCAGATAGAAGCCGTCGCTGTATGGAGCGGCGTCCTTCGCGATCTCACCGGAGATCCGCACGGCCAGCTCCTCGCCCTCTTCCCGGTCCTTGTCCCGGTAAAGCTCCACGATCTCGTCGCAGACGCTGACCCCGGCGATCTCGTTGTTCATGAAGCAGGCGTTCCGGTAGCTGACCACGGGGTAGATCCCGGTCAGGATCTTCCCCTTCAGGGTCCGGGCGGCCAGCTTCAGATTCTCCAGCGCGGTTCCGGACAGAACGGGCTGCGTCAGAAACCCGCTGACCCCGTTCTCCTCCTTCTCCGCCGCCAGCTCCAGCTGGATGCGGAAATTCACGGCGTTCAGATTCAGGGCGCCGAAGATCGTAAAGGGGACGGACAGCACATCCCGGTTCAGCGACGTCACGTACCGGGCCAGCTTGCGGGAGTTGAAGTTGAAGACGCTCTTCACCTCGTCCCGGTCCGCCGACGGCACCGGGTCCCCGGTGACCAGCAGCACGTTGTGGATCCCCTCCATGGAGAGGCCCAGAAGCAGGGCCTTGGTGGCGTTCAGATTGCGGTCGCGGCAGGTCAGGTGCGGCAGCGGCTCAAGCCCGATCTCCCGCTTTACCTTGCAGGCCAGAAGGCTGCTGTCCGCCCGCGGCCGGCCCACCGGGTTGTCCGCGATCGTCACGGCGTCGATCCCCGCCTCTTTCAGCGTCTCCACGTTCCGGAGGAATCCCTCCACCCGGTCGTCCGTCGGGGGATCCAGCTCCACCGTTAAGACCTTCTCGCCCCGGTCCAGCTTGTCCTTCAGGGGATTGACCGCGGCCGCCGGTTCCGCCTCCCGGCCGCCGGCCTCCTCCCGGACGGCGGTGACCGGGACCGGCCGTTTCAGCCGTTCCGCCAGCGCGGCGATGTGCGCAGGCGTCGTGCCGCAGCAGCCGCCCAGAACGGCGGCGCCGGCGCCGGCCATCTCCGCACATACCTCGCCGAAATAGTCCGGTTTCCCCTGATACACCGTCCGGCGTCCCAGAACGGTGGGGTACCCCGCGTTGGGCATGACGGACAGCGGTTTTTCAAGCGCCGGCAGTTCCCGGACCAGCCGCAGCATATGGGCGGGCCCGCACAGGCAGTTCATCCCCACCGCGTCCACCTGCTCAACAGCCCCCGTCTCCGTCAGCAGCTCCCGGGCGGTGAAACCGTCTCCCGAGACGCCCTCCGGGGACACCGCGAAGGAGACCAGCAGGAACGCCTCCGGGCACAGTTCCTTCAGCCGGCGGGCGAAGGCCGCCACGCCCCGGGCGGAGGGCAGGGTCTCCAGCAGGAAGGAAGTCACGCCCTCCTCCAGGAACATCTCCGCCTGGCGGCAGGCCAGATCCTCGAAGGACTCCGCGTCCGGCGCCGGCCCCACATCCGCGAAGACCAGCGCGTCGAAGGGCTCCGCCGCTTCCCGGGCCAGCCGGCAGGCAGCCCGGGCCGCCGTGACGGCACTCTCCGCATCCGGGCCCGCCAGCGCCGCGGTCAGGGAGAACGTGTCGGTCTTGATCGCCCGGCTCCCCGCCTCCAGATACTGCCGGTGAATGTCCAGGATCGTGTCCGGATCATTGAGCGCCGCCATCTCGCAGGGGCCCTCCCCCCGCGCGGCGTACAATGTCCCCATGGCGCCGTCGAACAGGAACGGTTTCCCTTCGTTTATATAGTCCTGAATCTTCAAAAAAATCCCTCTTATTTCCGCATTTCTCCGGGCCGCCGGATATTCTCAGCCGCCCAGCACCTTTTTCGTGATCTCCACGGACTCCCGGGCGTCCTTCGCGTAGTAGTCGGCGCCCGCCTCCGCGGCGTACTCCGGGGTGACCACCGCGCCGCCGACGAAGACGGCCGGCGGGTCCGGCAGGGTCTTTAAAAGCCGGACGGTCTCCGCCATGGCCGGCAGGGTGGTCGTCATCAGGGCGGACAGGCCCACCAGCCGGATGTCCTCCTCCCGGACTTTATCCAGGATCGTCTCCGGCGGCACGTCCCGGCCCAGGTCCAGCACCTCGTATCCGTAATTTTCCAGCACGGTCCGGACGATGTTCTTTCCGATGTCGTGGATATCCCCCCGGACCGTGGCCACCGCCAGGCGTCCCTTTTTGACCGGGCTGCCGCCTCTGCGGGCGGCCGCGTCCCGGACCACCCCGAACACCGCCTGGGCCGCCTGGGCGGCCGCCAGCAGCTGGGGCAGGAAGGCGCGGCCCTCCTCGTATTCCTTCCCGACCCCGTCCAGGGCCGGGATCAGCCGGTTCTCCACCAGCTGCAGTTCATCCTCCGATTCAAGGTCCAGCTTCGCCAGCCGGGCCGCCTCGGCCTCCATGCCCCGGGCGACGGCCTCCTCCAGCGTCAGCGCCGGCTCCGCGCTGTCCGCCGCCGGCGCGTCCTCTTTTTGGGAGAAGCGGTCCACATACGCCCGGCACTGCTCGTCCTTCCCGGACAGCACCCGGTACGCCGCCAGGGTATCCATGATCTCCCGCTGGTTCGGGTTCAGGATCGGCAGGGTCAGGCCCGCCTCCAGCGCCTGCACCAGGAACGTCCGGGTGATCAGCGTCCTGTCGGGCAGCCCGAAGGAGATATTGGATACGCCCAGAACGGTCTGCAGCCCCAGCTCATGCCGGACGATGCGCACCGCCTCCAGCGTCTCGGCGGCCTGCTCCGGCTGCGCGGAGGCCGTCAGCGTCAGGCAGTCGATCCAGACGTCCTCACGGGGGATCCCCTGCTCCTGGGCCGCTGCCAGGATCTTTCCCGCCGTCTCCACCCGCTCCCGGGCGTCGGCCGGCATGCCGGTGCCGGTCATGGTCAGCCCCACCACGGAGGCGCCGTATTTATGTACCACCGGCAGCAGCCGCTCCAGCACCTGCGGGTCCCCGTTCACCGAGTTGACGGCCGGCTTCCCGTTATAGACCCGCAGCCCCGCCTCCAGCGCCTCCGGATCGGCGGAGTCCAGCTGCAGGGGCACGGACAGCACGCTCTGGAGTTTCTTGACCACCAGGGGCAGCATTTCCGCCTCGTCCACGCCGGGACAGCCCACGTTCACGTCCAGGATCTCCGCACCCGCGTCCTCCTGCTCCATGCCCAGCTGCAGGACATAGTCCAGGTCCTTCTCCGCCAGCGCCTGCCGCAGGCGCTTTTTGCCGGTGGGATTGATCCGCTCGCCTATGACGTGCACGCCGTCCAGCGCCACCGGCCGGGTGGGCGTGCAGACGAAGGAGGTCTTCTTATAGTTCCGCTGCCCGGGTTTTTTGCCGTCCAGGGCCCGGACCAGCGCGGAGATATACTCCGGCCCGGTGCCGCAGCACCCGCCGAAGATCGTGACCCCCGCGTCCAGGCAGGGGGCCAGGGCCGCGGCGAACTCCTCCGGCCCCATATGATAGGTCCCGTCCACCGGGTCGGGAAGGCCCGCGTTGGGCTTGGCGATGACCGGCAGGGTCGTGTTTTCCGCAAGCTCCGAAAGGAGCGGCGCCATCAGGTCGGGCCCCACGGAGCAGTTTAATCCCACGGCGTCCGCGCCGAGGCCCTCCAGCGTGCGGGCCATGGAGGGGATCGTGCACCCCGTGAAGGTGCGGCCGCTCTCCTCCACCGACATGGTCACCGCCGCGGGCAGGTCCGTGTTCTCCCTGGCCGCCAGCAGCGCCGCCTTGGCCTCGTACAGATCGGTCATGGTCTCGATGACGATCAGATCCGCGCCCGCCGCGGCGCCGGCTTTCATGATCGTCTTAAAATATTGAAGCGCTTCCTCGAACGTCAGCGTGCCCAGGGGCTCCAGAAGCTCACCCAGCGGCCCGACATCCAGCGCCGCAAGCGTTCCGGTGCCGGCGGCGCTCTCCTTCGCCAGCCGGACGCCCTCCGCCACCGCCTGCTCCGCCGTATAGCCGCTGCCGGCCAGCTTCAGGTCGTTGGCGCCGAAGGTGTTCGCGTAGATGACCCGGCTGCCGGCATCGATGTAGGAGCGGTGGATCTCCTTCACCGTCTCCGGGTCGGTAAAGTTCATTGTCTCCGGCGGCACTCCGGGCGGCAGTCCCCTCTTCTGGAAGGCGGTCCCCATGGCACCGTCCAGGATCAGGATCCCGCCGGCGGTCAAAATATTATCGGCCACAGTTTCCACCCTCCTTCCTGAAGGCGCAGTTTTCCCCCATGGCGCAGTATTCACAGCCCCGGATCCGGGCCGGCTGCGGTTTTGGGGAGATCCCTATGACGGCCGTCACCGACTTGACCGGGTTTAAAAGAAAACTTTCAGTCAGGCTGAGGCCCAGCCGTTTGCCCGCGTCCAGCGCGTCGCAGATCCCCTTCTGCAGGCTGAGAGGCAGATCCCCGTAGCCGGGGCTGAACCGGTCCGTCAGGTAGGAGTCCGGAAAGCGCTCCTGCAGCTCCGCCTCCGCCTCGTCGCACCCGGCTTCCACCCAGGCGCTTCCGCAGGCGTCCAGCAGCACGGCCCGGCTCATGTCCCGCGCCTGCTCCCGCCGGAGCATGGCGTCGAAGCCCGCCCCCAGGGTACAGGCCAGCAGAGCCGCCCGGTCGCAGCCCTGCAGCATCCGCTCCGCCGTCTCCCCGGTCAGGGTGATCCCCGACCCGGTAAGGCCGATCCCTCCGTCCGCCGGGCGGAGCGGATACACTCTGTACAGATATCTGGGCGTGACCGACTCCTGCAGCTTTAGCGCCGTATCACGAAGGCGCTCCCTCAGCTCCTCCGGCGCATCGTCGTTCAGGCCCGCCAGCCGCGCGGCCTCGGAAAGATCCAGCGTCATCGGATAAAATTGGTGCGGCTGCCCGTTTCAGGGTCCGGCGGGTCGATGCCCGCCTTCCTCCCCTCCGCGATGCATTTCATCAGCCAGGCCAGGTACCGGGCCAGGTTCCGCACGGTCTGCAGGCCCTCGCCGTCCGCTGCGGCCTCGCCAGGCTCCCAGCCGTGGACCACGTTCCAGTAGGTGGAGCCCGCCGCCGGCATCCGGGAGACCCCGAAATACTTGTTTAAAACGTCCAGGGACGCGGTGGTGCCGGCCCGCCGGGCAACGGCGATGCCGGCCCCGGGCTTGCAGGCGAAGGCGTCCTTGCTGCCGTAAAAGGCCCGGTCCAGAAAGGACAGGACCCGCCCGGAGGGATGCGCGTAATAGACCGGCGTGCCGAAGATGAAGCCGTCCGCCGTCTCCGCCAGCTCCACGAACTCATGGACCCGGTCGTCCCGGAACACGCAGCCGCTGCCGGCGCACCGGCCGCAGCCGATACAGTCCCGGACCGGGTCGCCGCCCAGCTGGAAGATCTCGTATTCGATATTTTCCCGCTCCAGCTGCGTCCCGGCCTCCGTCAGGGCCAGATTCGTATTCCCGTCCGGCCTCGCGCTTCCGTTCAGCATCAGTACCTTCATAAAAATCCCCTCCTTCTTCCGGCAGGAAAGAAAAAAGGCGCCGGATGAAAAGGCCGCCTCCAGCGCAAGGGAAGGCGCACCGTTCCGTCCGGCGCCGTTAAAGATGGTGACCCGTCGGGGGCTCGAACCCCGGACCTTCGCCTTAAAAGGGCGTTGCTCTACCAACTGAGCTAACGGGTCAGAAAAGATATGGCTGGGATGGCTGGAATCGAACCAGCGATGCGGGAGTCAAAGTCCCGTGCCTTACCACTTGGCGACACCCCAATGAGAATCCTTCGGGCAAAGGCCGGAGCGGACGCCCCGGCCCCTGTCTCGGGAGTGAAAATATGGGGTGGGTAATGGGACTCGAACCCATGGTCTTCGGAACCACAATCCGACGCGTTAGCCAACTACGCTATACCCACCATAGAAGGCGCCTGAAAAAGTGGTACGCCTGGAGGGACTCGAACCCCCGGCCCACTGCTTAGAAGGCAGTTGCTCTATCCACCTGAGCTACAGGCGCATATGGAGCGGGTGATGGGAATCGAACCCACGCGACCAGCTTGGAAGGCTGGGATTCTACCATTGAACTACACCCGCGAAAACGCCGGCTTGCCGGCCAAAGTATCATAGCACATCCCGCGGGGTTTTGTCAATCCTTTTTCCGTGTAATTTGAGGGGTCCGCGCCGCGGCCGCAGGCGTATTTCAGGGCATTCCCGCCGGATTTTTTTGTGCATTCTGCCCGCGCATCCGTCATTGACTTTTTTTCAAAAAAGTCGTATAATACGCCTTAAGGTTATCAGTGATAACCTGAAAATTCAATGAGGAATTTAGGAGGAATTGAACATGGATTCAAACGAGATTTTTGAGGCGATCAGAGACCTGATCGTGGAGCGGAACGACTGCGATCCCGACGAGATCACCCTGGAGACCACCTGGGAATCCCTGGGCATCGATTCTCTGGACACCGTGGAGATGATGATGGACCTGGAGGACAAGCTCGGCAAGGAGATCGAGCTGGACCAGAAAGTGGAGACTGTCGGCGCGCTGGTGGACTTCATCCAGTCCAAGATGTGAGCCCGGGTCCTTAAAAAAGGTCGATTATGATTCAATCTGTTATCTGTCAGCAGCTGGGCATCCAGTACCCCCTGTTTCAGGGGGGCATGGCCTGGGTCGCTGACGGTCAGCTGGCCGCCGCCGTTTCCAACGGAGGCGGCCTGGGATTAATCGGGGCGGGCAACGCCCCGGCCGACTATGTGCGGGAGCAGATCGGCGTGGTCAGGAGCCTGACCGACAAGCCCTTCGGCGTGAATATCATGCTGCTGAGCCCCTTCGCCGACGAGGTGGCGCAGGCCGCCGCCGATGAGAAGGTGCCCGTGATCACCACGGGCGCCGGCAACCCCTCCAAGTACATGGAGCAGTGGAAGAACGCCGGCTGCCAGGTGATCCCGGTGGTGGCGTCCACCGCCATGGCCAAACTGATGCAGCGGGTCGGCGCCGACGCCGTCATCGCGGAGGGCTGCGAGAGCGGCGGACACGTGGGCGAACTGACGACCATGTGCCTGGTGCCCCAGATCGCCGACGTGACGGATCTGCCGGTCATCGCGGCCGGCGGCATCGTGGACGGGCGCGGCGTGGCCGCCGTGCTGATGCTGGGCGCCTGCGCCGTTCAGGTGGGCACCCGCTTCCTGACCGCCACCGAGTGCAATATCCACCGCAACTACAAAGACAAGGTCCTGAAGGCCGGCGACCGGGCCACCGTGGTGACCGGACACCGGCTGGGCCACCCCGTGCGCAGCCTGAAGACCCCCTTCGCCCGGAAATACACGGCGGCGGAGTATTCCCAGATGTCCAACGAGGAGCTGGACGAGCTGGGCACCGGCGTGCTGCGCCTGGCGGTGCAGGAGGGCGATATCGAGAACGGCTGCTTCCTGGCGGGCCAGGTGGCGGCCATGGTGAACCGGGAGCAGCCCGCCGCCGAGATCATCCGTGAGATGATGGAGGAGGCCGAGCCCATCCTGAAAGGAGCACCGAAATGGGTCGTATAGCTTTCGTGTTTTCCGGACAGGGCGCCCAGCACAGCGGCATGGGGAAGGATCTGTACGACAATAACGCCCCCGCCCGGCAGGTCTTCGATCTTCTGGACGCGGAGCGGCCGGGCACCAAGCGCCAGTGTTTCGAGTCGGACGAGGCCGAACTGACGCTGACCTCCAACACGCAGCCCTGCCTGTTCGCGGTGGAGGCGGCCGCCGCCGCGGCCCTGACGGACGCCGGCGTGCAGCCGGACGTGCTGGCCGGATTCTCCCTGGGTGAGCTGACCGCCGTGGCCTTCTCCCGGGCCGTCAGCCTGGAGGACGGATTCCGCCTGGTCTGCCGCCGGGGCGAGTATATGCAGGACGCCTCGGACGCCCATCCCACCGGGATGGTGGCGGTGGTCAAACTGCCGGACGAGACCGTGGAGGAGCTGTGCTCCGAATTCGAGCACGTCTGGCCCGTCAATTACAACTGTCCCGGCCAGGTGGTGGTCGCGGGCGACAAGGGCGAACTGGAGCCCTTCTGCGAAAAGGTAAAGGGCGCGGGCGGCCGGGGACTTCCCCTGAAGGTGGCCGGCGCCTTTCATACGCCCTTTATGGAGGAGGCCGAGACCCGTTTCGGCCGGGTGCTGGAGGAGACCGCCTTCTCCGCGCCGGAGCAGATCATCTACTCCGACGTGACGGCCCTGCCCTATGAAGCGCCGTACGAGGAGGCGTTCCGGAAACTGCTCCGGGAGCAGGTATGCTCCCCCGTGCGCTGGGCCGCCATCGTCCGGCATATGTGCGGCGCCGGCGTGGACACCGTGGTGGAGCTGGGTCCCGGCACGACCCTGTGCGGCTTCGTGAAGAAGACAGAGCCGGAGATCCGCACCTTCCATGTGGAGGACTGCGCCAGCCTCGCCGAGACCGCGGAGGGCATCCTGTCATGATGCGGGATAAGACGGCCCTGATCACGGGCGGTTCCCGGGGTATCGGCGCGGCCATCGCCTGCAAGCTGGCCGCCGAGGGCGCCGACATCGCCATCGTGTATGCCGGCAACCGGGACGCCGCGGAGGATATCACCGAGCAGTGCACCGCCCTCGGCGTCACGGCCCGGAACTACCAGTGCGACGTGTCGGATTTCGACGCCGTCAAGGAGCTGGTGTCCGTCGTGAAGGAGGACTTCGGGACGTTCCAGATCCTGGTCAACTGCGCCGGCATCAACAGGGACGGCCTGATCCTGAATATGAAGGAAGAGGACTTCGACAGCGTCGTGGGCGTCAATTTAAAGGGCACCTTCAACATGATCCGCCACTGCGGCCCGCTGTTTCTCCGGGCCAGGGAGGGGTGCATCATCAATATCAGCAGCGTGGCCGGCCTGATCGGAAACGCGGGCCAGTCCAACTACGCCGCCGCCAAGGCCGGCATCGTGGGCCTGACCAAGTCCGTGGCCCGGGAACTGGCTTCCAGGGGCATCACCTGCAACGCCGTGGCCCCCGGCTTCATCCAGACGGATATGACCGCCGGGTTCGACGAGAACAACTCCCTGGTCTCCCAGATCCCCCTGGGCCGCATGGGCACCCCGGAGGAGGTGGCCGACCTGGTCGCCTTTTTATGTACCGCCACGTACATCACCGGAGAGGTCATCCGGATCGACGGCGGCATCGCCATGTAGGAGGATTTATCTTGGATCAGGAAGCGCTTAAAAAGATCCTGCCCCACCGGGATCAGATGCTGCTGCTGGACAGCGCGGAAAAGGTGGGAGACGAGGCCCACGGTGTCTACCACGTGCGGGGGGACGAGTGGTTCCTGCAGGGGCATTTCCCGGGCAACCCGGTGGTGCCGGGGGTCATCCTGTGCGAGATCCTGGCCCAGTCCGTCTGCGTCCTGCTGGCGGACAAGATGACGGAGGATGCGCTCCCCATGTACACGGGTCTTAATAACGTCCGGTTCAAAAAGCCCGTCCTGCCGGGAGACACCATCGAGACGACGGTGAAGATCACCCGGGCGAAGCCGCCTTTCTATTTCGCCAGCGGCACGGGCAGCGTCGACGGGCAGCTGTGCGTCAAGGGGGATTTTTCCTTCGCCGTGCTTCCCAAAGAAGAAGAAAAAAAGGAAGATTCTTGATTTACGGTCTCCGGTCCGCCGGAGGCCGTCATCTGATAGGAAAAGGAGATTGGTGATTTATGGACAGACGAGTTGTCGTGACCGGCATGGGCGCGATCACGCCCGTGGGCAACGACGTGGAAACATTCTGGAACAGTCTGGTGGCGGGCAAATGCGGGATCGGGCCCATTACGAAATTCGACACCGAGCCCTTCAAAGTGAAGATCGCCGCGGAGGTCAAGGACTTCGACCCGCTGCAGTACATGAGCAAGCAGGATGTGGCGCATTCCGACATCTACGCGCAGCTGGGCATGGCCGCCGCCTGCCAGGCCATGGAGGACAGCGGCGTACAGGATACGGTGGCGCCCGACCGGTTCGGCGTCTATATGGGCACCGGCATCGGCGGCATCGACACCTTAATGAAGGAGCACACCAAGCTGGTCGAGGGCAAGCCCCGCAAGATCTCCCCCTATTTCATTCCCATGATGATCGCGAATATGGGCGCCAGCCTGATCTCCATCCGGTTCAACTGCAAGGCGATGGCGCTGCCGGCCGTGACGGCCTGCGCCTCCGGCGGGAACGCCATCGGTGAGGCGCTGCGCGTGATCCGCCACGGATACGCCGACGTCATGATCGCCGGCGGCGCGGAGGCCGCGGTCAATCCGCTGGCCCTGGCCGGATTCATCAATATGCAGGCCCTGTCCACCGTGGAGGATCCCACCCAGGCATGCCTGCCCTTCGACAAGCGGCGCAGCGGCTTCGTCATGGGCGAAGGCAGCGGCGCGCTGGTCCTGGAGGAATACGAGCACGCGGTGCAGAGAGGCGCGCATATCTACTGCGAGCTGTGCGGCTACGGCTCCACAGCCGACGCCTACCACATGACCGCCCCGGATCCGGAGGCGGAGAGCCCCACCCGGGCCATCGCCGACGCCGTGCGGGAGTCCGGCATGGACACCGACAGGATCTACATCAACGCCCACGGCACGGGCACGCAGCTGAACGACGCCTGCGAGACCCTGGCCATCAAGAAGGCCCTGGGCGAGGAGCGGGCGAAGAAAGTCATCATCAGCTCCACCAAATCCATGACCGGGCATATGCTGGGCGCGGCCGGCGCCGCGGAAGCCATCGCCTCGATCAAGGCCCTGGATGAAGGGGTGATCCCGCCCACCATCGGTCTTTCCGAGCCGGATCCGGAACTGGATCTGGACTATACCCCCCTGGTCGCCAGGGAGGCGGAGGTGGATCTGGCCCTGTCCAACTCCCTGGGATTCGGCGGGCACAACGCCTGCCTCGCATTCAAGAAGGTCTAAGGGCATGCCGACGAAACCGATCGCCATTACCGGCATGGGCGCGGTGACCTGCGCCGGAGCCGGCGTGGGCCCCTACTGGGACGCCCTGATCCGGGGCCGGTGCTGCATCTCGTCCTTCGACGCGGATCCGGTGGAATATCCCGTCCGCCGGGCCGGGATCATCCGGGATTTCAACCCGGAGGAGCATATGCCGAAGCATCTGGCCCGGGATATGGACCCCTTCATGCAGTACGCCTATGCGGCCGCGGAGGAAGCCATGGCAAAAAACGGCCTCGACGATCTGGACCCGACCCGGGTCGGCATCGTCATGGCCACCGCCCTGGCGGGCATCAAGCAGGCCGGTCAGACGCAGGCGGATTTCGCCGTCAGCGGCAAGAAAGTGGGTCCCAAATACCTGACCAAAGTCATGGGCAATATGGCGGCCGCCTATCTGGCCATCGAGCACGGATTTCTGGGCCCCAGCCTGTGCGTGGGCACCGCCTGCGCATCCGGAGGCGACGCCGTCATGCTGGCCTCCCTGCTGCTGGATTCCGGGACGGCGGACGCCGTCGTGGTCATGGCCGGGGAAGCCGCCATCAGCGGGCCGCTGGTCCAGAGCCTGGTCCGGGGCGGCGCCCTGTCCAAAACGGGCGAGAGCCGGCCCTTCGACAAAAACCGCAACGGCTTCGTGGCCGGGGAGGGCGGCGGCGCCCTGATCCTGGAGCCGGAGGAAAAAGCGCTGGCCCGCCGGGCGGACATCCTGGCCAGACTGACCGGCACCGGCAACAATACGGACGGCTATAACCCGGTCGCCCCGCGGCCGGACGGTTCCGGCGCAGCCAGGTGCTTCAGCATGGCGCTCAGACAGGCCGGCCTGAACCCGGAGGATATCGATTACATCAACGCACACGGAACCGCCACCGAGATGGGGGATATTGCGGAAGCCAACGCCCTCCATCTGGTATTTGGGGAAGAGAGCGAAGTGCCCGTCAGCTCCGTCAAGGGCGCCGTGGGACACCTGATGGGTGCCGGCGGCATTACCGAGCTGATCGCCTGCATCAAGACGCTGGAGACCGGGCTCCTGCCGCCCACCGTGGGCTGCGCGGAGCCGGACGAGGCCTGCGGGCTGAATGTCATTCCGGAGGGCCCGCCCCTTGAAAAGCCCGTCCGCCGGGTCATGTCCAACGCCCTGGGCTTCGGGGGCCAGAACTCGAGCATCATCATAGAGAGCCCGGATCTGTAAGATCCGCAGAGCAAAAAAGCTGTGCCTTCAGGCACAGCTTTTTTTTCGATAAAAATATGACGGCCGGACGCTGCTCCAGGCGTCCGGCCGTCAAAATCAGAAAGAGGATACAATGAAATGAAAAAGATAATCGTCCCCTGCTTTTGTATCTATAGGATACACGGAAGATGTGACAAAAGTTTTAGTGAAAAAGTTAAATAAGTATTAAATCTCGATTTTTTTGAATTTTTTTTTAGACGTTTCACCGGCATCTCTGCTCATTGGACATCCAGACTGCGGAACCGCCGGACGGTGAAGAGGATGGCAACGATCAGGCCCACGGCCTCCGCGATGGGGATGGCGGCCCAGAACAGTGCGCCGCCGCTGTCGATCTCCGTGAACAGGTATGTCAGGGGCAGCGCGATGACGACCATGCGCAGCATGGTCACGATCAGGGAGGGCACGCCCCTGTTCAGCGCCTGCAGGACCCCCTGCAGAATGATATTCACGCCGCCCAGCGTGAATCCGATCGTGGCGATGCGCAGCGCATACAGGGCCAGCCGGGCGGACTCCTCGGTGACGGAGAAGATCGAGATCAGCTGGGGTGCGAAGATCTGGATGCCCACCGTCCCGACGACCATCATGATGACCGCGTACAAAACGGAAAACCGCATGGAGTCCACGATCCGTTTTCGGTTCCTGGCCCCGTAATTGTACCCCGTAATGGCGATATCCGCGTTATTCAGACCGAAATCGGCCATGTACATAAAATACTGCACCCGGTAATAGACCCCGTACGCGGTGACGGCGTAAGCGGACACGCGGCCCAGGATCAGGTTCATGCCGTAGGACATGATGGGCGTCATGATCTGCATGACCGCCGCCGGCGCGGCGATGGGCCCCATCTCCTTCAGGATCTCCTTATTCGGCAGATAGTACCGGATCCGGTTGTCGATCTCCTTATTCCGGAAATAGTTGATGTAGCAGATAATCAGAAACGACGCCACCTGCCCGATGACCGTCGCCCAGGCGGCGCCGATGACGCCCATGGCGGGCAGTCCCAGAAGGCCGAAGATCAGGATCGGGTCCATGATGATATTGATGCACGCCCCCGACAGCTGGCCGATCATGGTGGCTCTCGTGTTGCCGCAGCCCATGACGATCTTCTCGACGCACATGTACCCGATGGACCCGATGGAGCAGATCGTGACGATCTTCAGGTAGGACGTGCCCAGATCGATGACCACCCCGTCCGTCGTCTGGCTGGAGATGTATCCCCGGGCCAGGAAGATCCCGAAGAGCATCGTCAGGATCAGGAACAGAAAGCACAGGAAGACGGCGTTGCCCGCCACCCGGCTGGCCCGCTCCCGGTCCTTCTCGCCCAGGTGCTTGGACAGCAGGCTGTTCGTGGCGATGCCGATCCCGACGCAGATGGCGATGATGATCATCTGGATGGGGGAGGCCAGTGTCAGAGCGTTGACCGCCTTGTCCCCCATTTCCGCCACTTCGGCCGTATCCGGGATCTGGGATACGAAAAACGTGTCCACGAAATTGTACAGCGCCTGCCCCAGCATGGAGATGATCATGGGGATGCCCATATTCAGCAGCAGGCGCGGGATCGGCATGGCCCCCATCTTATTCTGTCCGGTATATTTTTTGGCTCCCACGGGGAAGCCCCCTCTTCTCAAGTTACGGCCGTCCGGGATCCCGGCGGCCGGTTTTCTTTTTATTTTCCGACGCAGAACCTGGAAAAGATCCGGTCGGTGATATCCTCCCGGACGCTGCGGCCCGTCAGCTGGCCCAGGCAGTCCATGGCCTCCTCCACGTCGGTCAGCACGGCGTCCGGCGTCACACCGCTCCGGACGGCGTCCAGCGCGGTCTCCAGGTGCTCCGCCGCTCTCCCGACCGCCTCCGCCTGCCGCTCGTTGGTCAGAAGGCTCCCGGCCTCATCCTGCCCCGCCGGGAACAGGTCGGCCACCGCCTGCTCCAGCTCGTCCAGCCCCTCTCCGGTGGCTGCGGACACGACGCAGACGGTATGGTCCCCCGCCAGCTCCTCCGGGTCCAGGACCTGCGGCAGGTCGGATTTGTTGATGACGCAGATGCACGCGGCCTCCCGGCCGGCGCTCTCCAGCAGCTCCCGGTCCTCCTCCGTCAGGGGCTCGCTGCCGTCCAGTACGGCCAGCACCAGATTAGCGCCCTCCAGCGCCGCCCGGCTCCGCTGGATCCCGAGCCGTTCCACCGGGTCGTCGCTGGCCCGCAGCCCCGCGGTATCCACCAGGCGCAGCAGCACGCCGCCCAGGCGCAGCCGCTCCTCCACCGTGTCCCGGGTGGTGCCGGGAACGGACGTCACGATGGCCCGTTCATAGCCCAGCAGTGCGTTCAGCAGGGAGGATTTGCCCACGTTCGTGCGGCCCGCGATGGCGCACGGGATCCCCTCCGTCAGCATGCTGCCCCTGTCGTAGGTCTTCAGAAGGGCCCGGGAGTCATCCAGCGCCTTTTGGATGTGCTCCGTCAGCTCCTCCGTCGTAAAGGGGGCCAGGTCCTCATCCGGGTAATCCAGCACCACGTGGAAATGCGCCGTCACGTCCGTCAAGCCGCTGTATATTTCTTCGATCCGCCTGGATAAAGCCCCGTTCAGCTGTCCGTACGCGTTTCGGGCGGCCTCCCCGGTCTCCGCCTCGATCAGGTCGATGACGGCCTCCGCCTGGGTCAGATCCATCTTCCCGTTCAGAAACGCACGGCGGGTGAACTCGCCCGCTTCGGCCTGCCGGGCACCGGCGGCGAACAGCGCTTCCAGGCCCATGGCAAGCACCGCGGGAGACCCGTGGCACTGCAGTTCGGCCGTCTCCTCCCCCGTGGCGCTGTTGGGACCCGGCGTCCAGGTGGCCAGCACCTGGTCGATCTCCTGCCCCTGCCGGTCCAGCAGCGTCCCGTAGATCAGTTTCCTCGGCTCCTTCTCCTCCAGCTTCCCGCCGGATCCCGGACGGAAGACAGCGCCGGCGGCCGCCGCCGCACCGGGTCCGGAGATCCGGATGATCCCGATGGCGCTGGGCTGCCGCGGCGTGGATACGGCGGCGATGGTATCACTCATAAAAAACTTCAGGCGTGGAAACCCACAGCCTTGGCTGTGGGAGGAACGCCTGTCAGACAACGTCAGTTGTCTGAATCCTCCTCTCCGTAAGATAGTGTCGTGCTGGTTCTACCAGTGTCAGCTTTTTATAACTGACGCTTCCATTGTTTACTTTCTTTCCATCCAGTGTTCGGATATCAAACTGAC
>JAJQAH010000090.1 GCA_021203885.1 Oscillospiraceae bacterium
GCATTTTTCTTCTTGACTTAGCCGGAAAGATTTGCTATACTCATGGAGCATCAGAAAACAAAGCAGAAGGGTACCCCTTCTCACCCTGAGCGGTAAAGCAAAAGGGTCAACAGAGATCTCGGCGCGGCGGATTGTCGTGCCTCTGTCTTTATGCTGCGGGTACCGAATGTTTGGTGCCCGTTTTTTAACGGAAAAATAAAATTTGGGGGTGTTTTCCATAAGCAACAATACTCATGAGCTCAACGAAGATATTCGGGACGCAAAGGTTCGCCTGATCGGTTCTGACGGTCAGCAGCTTGGCATCATGTCCAGCGGTGAAGCCATGGAGATAGCCGAGAAAGAGGAACTCGATCTGGTCAAAATTTCTCCCAACGCAGATCCACCGGTGTGTAAACTGATGGATTACGGTAAGTATCGCTTTGAGCAGGCTAAGAGAGAAAAGGAATCCAAGAAAAATCAGCATATTGTTGAGATCAAGGAGATCCGGATGTCGCCGAACATCGATATCGGAGATTTCAACACGAAACTGCGCAGTGCCAGGAAATTTCTCGAGGAAGGCAACCGCGTAAAGGTTACCATTCGCTTCCGTGGTCGTGAGATGACACATACGGACAAGGGTACTGATTTGCTGGAAAGATTCCGTGACGAGTGCAATGAAATTGCTGTTATGGACAAGAGTCCTGTTCTCGAAGGCAGGCACATGAGTATGTTTCTGGCCCCAAAAGCCGGAAAAGATGCGAAGAAAAACAACCAGAAGGAGACTGACAATGGCAAAGAAAGCAGCTAAAAAGTACAAACTGAAGACCCACAGCGGTGCGAAAAAACGTTTTAACCTGACCAAAAACGGCAAGGTCAAGCGTGCACAGACAAAGAAAAACCACCTGCTGAACGGACACGGGAAAACGACAAAGTCCAAAAGAAATCTCCGCGGTACGACTTATGCCGACAAGACGAATGTGCCCGCCATCAAACGCATGATCCCTTACAAATAAATATTACTCTGATACAGGAGGCTTTTAAATATGGCTAAAGCAAAAAATGTCGCGGCAACCCGCCGCAGGAGAAAAAAGACCCTGAAGCTTGCCAAAGGATACTGGGGTGCAAAGAGCAAGCATTTTAAGATGGCGCAGCAGGCGGTGATGAAGTCTCTCTCATATGCCTACACCGGCCGCAAGCTGAAAAAGCGTGATTTCCGCCGTCTCTGGATCACCAGGATCTCCGCCGGATGCAGAATGAACGGCATGAATTATTCCACTTTCATGAACGGGCTGAAGAAAGCCAACGTTCAGATCAACCGGAAGATGCTGGCCGAGATGGCCGTTAACGATAAAGAAGCGTTTAAAACGCTGACCGATCTGGCCAAGGAACAGCTGGCCTGAATAGCTGAACAAAAAGGTCTGTATCAAGGGCGACTTTGATGCAGTCCTTTTTTCTTGGGAAGGAAAAATATGCATAAGATCGTAGTTTTGGACGGACAGACCGTCAACCCCGGCGATCTGGACTGGTCCTGGCTCGGAAAATACGGAGAATATCAGGTCTATCCGCGCACCCCGGAAGAACAGATCCGGCAGCGGATCGGGGATGCCGACGTCGTCCTGACGAATAAGACGGTGCTGACCCGCGACATTCTGACCGCCCATCCCGGGATCCGGTATGTCGGTCTTCTGTCGACGGGACTGAACTCGGTGGATCTGGATACGGCACGCAGCATGGAAATTGCAGTGACGTCCGTTCCCGAATACGCCACCCAGGCTGTGGCCCAGCTGACATTTGCCCTGCTTCTGGAGTTATGCAATCATGTGGGTATGCACGCGGATGACGTGGCCGCCGGTTCCTGGGTCGAGAGCCCGGATTTCTGCTACTGGCTGACTCCGCAGGTGGAACTGCACGGCTTAACCGCGGGGATCGTGGGCATGGGCCGGATCGGAAAAGCCGTCAGCCGTATCGCCGAAGCATTCGGCATGAACGTGCTCTATACATCCCATGCGGAGGACAAGTATGTAAATGCCCGTTTCTTGACCCTGGAGGAACTTCTGCCCGAGTGTGACGTGCTCTCGCTCCACTGTCCTCTGACCGATGAGACCGCCGGGCTGATTAATAAGGATCTGCTTTCCCGCATGAAGCCCGGAGCGCTCCTGATCAACACGGCGAGAGGGGGCCTGGTAGATGAGCAGGCGGTGGCGGACGCCCTCAGAAGCGGACAACTTGGCGGATTCGGGGCGGACGTGTCCGCGGCCGAGCCCATGTCACCCGGCTCTCCCCTGCTGAACGCGCCGAACTGCGTCATCACGCCCCACATCGCCTGGGCCTCCCTGGCGGCCCGCAGAAGATTGATGGACACTGCGGAATGCAACCTGGATGCATGGTCGAGGGGAGAAAAGAAAAACAGAGTCGTCTGAAAACCCTAAAAAAAAGCAGGGACCGGATCTTATTTTCCGGTCTCTGCTTTTCTGCACTCTGGCATAAGCTCATAAAATATCGACTTTTTCCCCGTTCAGTGCCTTGTTCATACTCCGGACCGCACAGAATTTTCCGCACATGGAGCAGGTATCCTCCTCTTCGGGGGCGCGTGACGCCCGGACCGCCTTCGCGGTCTCCGGATCCAGCGCGCATTCCCACTGCCGCTCCCAGTCCAGGTTCCTGCGGGCCTCCGCCATCTTGTCATCCTGATCCCTTGCGCCGGGCACCCCCTTGGCGATATCCGCCGCGTGAGCCGCGATCTTGCTGGCGATGATCCCCTGCTTCACGTCGTCCAGATTCGGAAGCGCCAGATGCTCGGCCGGCGTCACATAGCAGAGGAACGCGGCTCCGTACATGGCCGCCATGGCTCCGCCGATCGCGGAGGTGATATGATCATAACCGGGCGCAATATCCGTCACCAGCGGACCCAGAACATAGAACGGA
Source organism: Oscillospiraceae bacterium (assembly GCA_021203885.1). Lineage (GTDB taxonomy): Bacteria > Bacillota > Clostridia > Oscillospirales > Oscillospiraceae > JAJPXI01. The sequence continues at coordinate 2,905 of JAJQAH010000090.1, forward strand.
GCGCCATTGCATATGCTCTGCTGCAGTTTCATATTGGCGGCGATCTGATCCATCGGCACATGGCCTGGACCCTCGACCAGGACCTGCACGTCCCTGTCCCAGGCGCGCTTGGTCAGCTCCCCGAGGCAGACCAGCTCCTCGATCTGGATGCCGTCCGTGGCGTCCGCCAGGCAGCCGGGCCGGCAGGCGTCACCCAGTGAGATGGTCACGTCGTATTCCCGGCAGATGTCCAGGATCTCATCGAAGCGCTCGTAAAACGGATTTTCCTGCCCGGTCATGGACATCCAGGCGAATACCAGGGAACCGCCCCGGGAAACGATGTTCATCTTCCGGCCGCCCGCGCGGATCTGGTCGATCGTCTTTCTTGTGATCCCGCAGTGCAGGGTCATAAAATCGACGCCCTCCTCCGCGTGCAGGCGGACCACATTGATAAAATCATCGGCGGTCAGGGTCTCCAGATCTCGCTTAAAATGAATGACGCTGTCATAGACCGGCACCGTGCCGATCATGGCGGGACATTCCGCAGTCAGTTTCCTGCGGAACGGACCCGTATCCCCGTGGCTGGAAAGGTCCATGATCGCTTCCGCACCCATTTCGACGGCGGACAGTACTTTTTCCATCTCGACATCGTAATCACGGCAGTCTCTGGAGACGCCCAGGTTCACGTTGATCTTGGTCCGCAGCATGGACCCGATCCCCTCCGGATCCAGGCATTTGTGGTTTTTATTTGCGGGTATGACCACCTTCCCGGCGGAAACCAGTTCCAGCAGACGGTCCGTACCGATGTGTTCCTTGCCGGCGACGATCTCCATCTGCTCCGTTACGATCCCCTTCCGGGCCGCATCCATCTGCGTCGCGTAATTCTCACCCATGATCAGCACTCCTTCTCCGTTCTTCCCAGGTCCCATCCATGAAACAGAGGGCCTCTCCCCTGCCCGAGATTCAGGCCGTACGCGAGAGCTCCCTCTATGTATTTTTTCCCGTTTATGACCGCTTCCTCCAGGCCCTGTCCCCGGGCGAGGAACGAAGCGATCGCGCTGGACAGGGTGCAACCGGTTCCGTGGGTGTTCGGATTACGGATCCGCGCGCCGGGGAACCAGAGGATCCCGTCCGGGCCCGCCAGAACATCATCCGAGCAGTCCTCCAGATGTCCGCCCTTGCAGAGCACGGCGCAGCCGCACAGTCCGCGGATCCGGACGGCGGCTTTTTCCATATCTTCCTTCGTACGGACCCGGATCCCGGAAAGCTGTTCCGCCTCCAGCATGTTCGGCGTCGCCAGTTCAGCCATGGGCAGAAGCCGGTCAAGAAGCGCCTTCTCCCCGTCCCGCTCCATCAGGCTGGCGCCGCTGGTGGCCGCGGTCACCGGGTCGGCCACGATATGGGAGGCACCGTGTTCAGAAAGCTCGTCCGCGATAACCCCGATCGTCTCCGCCGAACCGGTCATGCCGATCTTCACGGCATCCGGAAAGATATCGTCAAACACCGCATCCAGCTGCTCACGGAGAAAATCCGCCGGGACGGGCAGGATATCCGAAACGCCCGTGGTGTTCTGAGCCGTCAGGGCCGTGATCACGCTCATCCCGTAGACGCCCAGCACCGTCATGGTCTTCAGGTCAGCCTGGATCCCCGCGCCGCCGGAGCAGTCGCTGCCGGCTATGGTCAGTACTTTCTTAACAGTCATGTTTTCTCCCGGTCCTCCGCCAGCACCTCATCCACGCCCCGCAGCAGCTTTCGGGCGCACTCTTTCGGGTCTTCCGCTCCGAAAAGGGCGGATGCCACGGCAATACCTGCGATTCCGGTTCCCCGGAGCCGGTGCAGATTTTGCTCACTGATCCCGCCGATGGCCACGGCCGGGATCTGTACGCTCCGGCAGATCTCGGCGAGCTTCTCCAACGGGGTCCGGATTGCGTCCGGCTTTGTGGCGGACGGGAAAACGGCTCCCACGCCCAGATAATCGGCTCCCTGCGCCTGCGCCTCCGAAGCCTGCGGGACTGTCTTCGCCGTGGCCCCGATGATCAGGCTGTCTCCCCCGAGGGCACGGGCTTCCTCGACCGGAATATCCTCCGCGCCCAGGTGTACGCCGTCCGCTCCGCTTTTCAGCGCCACCTCGATCTGATCGTCGATGATCAGCGGAACGCCGAAGCGGCCGCACAGTTCATGCACCCGCTTTGCCAGGGACACATATTGATCCTCATCCAGGTTCTTCTCTCTCAGCTGGACCATCGTCACACCGCCCTCCAGGGCTGAGTGAAGACGGTCCAGCATTTCTTTTTCACTGACTCCTGCCGGCCTGCCGGTCACGGCGTAGAGCCTGAGTGCCCCCCGGTCAGTCCTCATTGGCATGCCACCTGAGTCCTTCCATCCATTCTTCTGGGTCTTCGCAGGTCATGGCGCTGCTCATGACGCAGACGCCGGCCGCGCCGGTATCCTGCAGCAGGTGGATATTTGAGGTGTGGATGCCGCCGATGGCATACACGGGCAGGTCGACGGCATCGCAAACAGACTTAAGAAATTCGATGCCCCTGCCGTGCTGACCCGATTTGCTCCTGGTCCTGAACACATGTCCGGCCGTCACATAGGTACATCCGAGGCGGGCTGCCCGGACGGCGTCATCCACGGAGTGGCAGGACGCACCGATGACGTCGAATCCGGCCTTTTCCTTGTCCGACATCTGCTCCAGTTCGGAAAGGGGCAGGTGGATCTCTCTGCATCCGAGCTTTTCCGCCTGTTTGTAAAATGTATGCAGGATACACCGCACCTCCTGCTTTCTGCAGACCTCCAGAACTTCTTCCGCCAGACGGCCGTATGATCTCGGCCGCATATCTTTCTCCCGGAGTATGATGGCAGAGGGCCGGGCGGCGGCCAGTTTCTCCACACGCACGGTCAGGCTTTCCTTGCAGAGTTTTCTGTTTGTCACACAAATGATCTCAGGCGTCCACATAATCATTCCTCACAGGCTGCAGTCCGGCCGAAGACAGATCGCCGCACATCCGATCCAGGCTCCTGGAGTCGGATATCTCGAACTGGGCGTCTCCTGTGTCTCCTTCGCCGTCACCGCAGTATTTTTTTTCGTGGTCCCCCACGCCGGTGGATACGCCGGCGGAGACTTTCGTAGCCGCGATCCTGACGATCCCGTCCCGGAATCCGGCCCGCTCCCTGGACGAGACGGTGATCCCGGCAAACGGCAGGAAGATCCGATACGCGCACAGGATCTGGCACAGTTCCCTCTCTCCCACGGAACCCGGCCCGATGGCGCTGTTGCTTCCGGTGGGCCGCAGCCGGGGACAGGACAGGGAGATCTCCGCCGCCGGGTACTTCCGCTGAATGTAATACGCGTGCAGGGCGGTGGCCAGCGCGTCCTCTCTGAAATCTGCCAGACCCAGCAGGGCGGAGAAGGCAACGCCGCGCATTCCGCCCTTCAGCGCCCGCTCCTGCGCGTCGAAGCGGTATCTCCACACTCTCTTGGCACCCAGCAGGTGGAGCTCCTCATAAACTTTCCGGTCGTACGTCTCCTGAAAGACGGTTACGGAATCCGCACCGCACTCGTGCAGATACGCATACTCGTCCGTATTGACCGGATAGATCTCCAGTCCCACGTTTTTAAAATATTCCCGTGCCAGCCGGCAGGCACTTCCAATATACTCGATACCGCTGGCGGACCGGCTCTCACCCGTCAGCAGCAGGATCTCCTCCATGCCGCTTTTCGCGATGACCTCCATCTCTCTTCTCATCTGTTCCTCCGTCAGCTTCAGCCGGCTGATATGGTTGTAACAGTTGAAGCCGCAGTATACGCAGTAATTTTCGCAGTAGTTGGAGATATACAGGGGCGTGAACAAGAGGACCGAGTTGCCGAAATGCCGGGCGGTCACGGCCGCGGCCCGTTCCGCCATCTTTTCAAGATACGGCCCGGCCGCGGGGGAAAGAAGTGCCTTCAGATCCTCCGGAGAGCAGGTCTTCTTCTCCAGCGCGGCCAGGACCTGCTTTTCGGTATAGGATGAGGGATCATAGGATTCAATCCCGGCCAGCACCCGGGCGCAGATATCGGAATCGATCTTCTCCATTTCCGGCAGGAAAGCCTCCGGGTCGCTGCGGCTGGACGGATCCCGCTCCAGTCTGTGTTTCTTTTCGGCCGCGGCGGCGGAGAGACCGCGATCGTCCGACAGGAACCGCTCATCCATCGCACTCACCCAGAAATCCGGTCAGCGGGTCGGAGGCACTGGCCCCCCGGCTCATGACCCGTCCCAGCCCGGATAAATACGCATCCCTTCCGGCTTCCACCGCCGACCGGAACGCGGAGGCCATCAGGGTCAGATCCCCGGCCGTGGCCAGCGCCGTATTGGCCATAACGGCCGCACACCCCATCTCCATGGCCTCGCATGCCTGGGAGGGGCGGCCGATCCCGGCGTCCACGATCACGGGCAGATCGATCTCGTCGATCAGGATCTGGATGAAATCCCGGGTCGCCAGTCCCCTGTTGGACCCGATGGGCGAGGCCAGCGGCATAACGGCGGAGGCGCCCGCGGAGACGAGATCTCTGGCGGTATTCAGGTCGGGATACATATACGGCAGCACCACGAACCCCTCATCAGCCAGTATGGAAGACGCCTTTACAGTCTCTTCGTTGTCGGGAAGCAGATACTTCGTATCCCGCATGATCTCGATCTTGACGAAATCGCCGCAGTTCATTTCCCGGGCCAGGCGAGCGATCCGCACCGCCTCCTCCGCGTTTCTGGCGCCGGAGGTGTTGGGCAGCAGCGTCACGCCCTCAGGAATATGATCCAGGATATTCTCATTCCCGGCCGTATTGGCACGGCGAACGGCCACCGTTACGATCTCCGCGCCGGCGTACCGGACGGCGGCTTCCACCAGATCGACGGAATATTTCCCGGAGCCCAGGATGAACCGGGAATGGAATTCATGTCCGCCAAGGATCAGCGGATCTTTGTCGCTCATGACGTGGTCCTCCCGTCTTCTCCGGGTGCGCGGATCACGGCATCCGGTCCGCAGACCGGACAGGCGGGATCCGGGTCCGGGACCTGGATCTCCCGAAAAGTCATATCAAAACCGTCGAAGGAAAGGATCCGGCCGGTCAGCAGCCGCCCGGTGTCCAGCAGATACCGGACGCACTCGGCCGCCTCCAGGCTCCCGATGACACCTGCGGCCGCTCCCAGTACACCGGCCGTCTCGGATGTATCCTGTCCCTCCGGCACGTCTTTCAGGACGCAGCGAAGGCAGGGTCCTTGCCCCGGCACATACGTCATGACCTGCCCGCCGTATCGGAGTACGCCTGAATGGCAGTAAGGCTTCTCGGCGAGCACGCAGGCGTCGTTGATCAGAAACTTGACGGCGAAGGAATCCGTGCAGTCCAGGATAAAATCATACTGTTTCACGGTCTCCTCGATGTTCCCTGCCGTCATATCCGGCAGAGGCCGGATCCGGATCTCCGGATTTCTCTCACGCAGCTTCCGCTCGGCGGACCGGTTCTTCTCCCGGCCCACATCCGTCATGGTGTGTATGATCTGCCGTTGCAGATTGGAGAGTTCCACCCGGTCCCCGTCCGAGATCCCCAGTTCTCCGATCCCGGCGGAAGCCAGATACAAAAGAGCTGCGGAACCGACGGCCCCGGCACCGATGACCAGGACCTTCGATTCAAGAAGTTTCTCCTGTCCCTCCCGGCCGAAGCCCTCCAGAGGAATATTCCGTGAATAGCGGATCAGCTGTTCCTGCGACAGTGCCATATCAGCCGCCTCCAACGAACCGGACGATCTCAAGAACGTCCCCGTCCGACAGAAAAGTTTGATCCAGCTCCCTTCCGGGCACCACGGTACCGTTCCGCTCGACCGCCACTCCGACCGTGCCGTATCCGGCCTCCAGGAGAAATTCACCCAGGGCCCGTCCGTCCAGATCCATTTTTTCTCCGTTTACCGTTACCATTTTTTCTCCTTCAGGCTGAAAAAACGGAAGGTCCTGAACGGAACCTCCCGCGGTCTTTCAGTTCCCTCCGTTGGCATTGTCCAAATCAGGTTCTCAGGGTCGAAGGCCACACCTTCCTCTCAGCCTGTATCCAAGCTCCCCTTTTTTGATTGTATTCATATTATAAACCCGGCTCGAAAAAAAGCAAGGATTTTTTCCAGGGGGCCGGAAAAAATCCTTCGAAAATCCGACAATTTTCTGAAAAATAGAAAGTAATTTCCCTTTACACTTTTACGTCTGAAAATTTATTTCAGGAAAAATTTCATCTTTTTTTCACTTTTTTTCATCTTCTCAGGACCCTTTTAAAGCCTGAAAAGACGCGGGATTTTTGCTGCAGGGGCAGACTTTTTTGATATTTTCCGTAAAAAAAGTGCTTGACAAGAAAGCCATAATATGTCAAAATGTAGTGGCAGAGACAAATACGGAACACAATATATTGTGTTTAAACAAACGTGACAAGCTTTTTACTTTACACCGCCGAGAGAGGGAATACCATGATACACAGCATAACCAAGAGGGACGGCCGAGTCGTCCTGTACGAGCAGGCGAAGATCGCGTCTGCGATTTTGAAAGCCATGGAGGCCACAAATGAGGGAGACGCCTCCGATGCCGCCCGGATCGCCAATGAAGTTCAGGCGGAGCTGGAGCGGAATTTCACCTCGGGCTCGCCCGGAATCGAAGTGATCCAGGACGAGGTGGAGCGGCAGCTGATGGAACACGGCTTCAATGCGACGGCCAAGGCCTATATCCTCTACCGCTCCAACCGTACCCGTGCCAGAGAGGCGAACACGTCCCTGATGAAGACCATCGACGAGATCACGAATCAGGACGCCAGGCTCAGCGATCTGAAGCGGGACAACGCCAATATCGACGGCAATACCGCCATGGGCAGCATGCTGCAGATCGGGTCTGCCGGCGCCAAGGCCTATAACGAGGCCTACCTTCTCCGGCCGGAGCACGCCAAGGCCTACCGGGAGGGCGACATCCACATCCATGATTTCGATTTCTACTCCATGACCACGACCTGCTGCCAGATCGATATCATCAAACTGTTCCACGGCGGATTTTCCACCGGCCACGGCTTTCTCCGTGAGCCGCAGAGCATCGCCAGTTATACGGCTCTGGCGGCCATCGCGATCCAGGCCAATCAGAACGACCAGCACGGCGGCCAGTCCATCCCCAATTTTGACTATGCCATGGCCGAGGGCGTGGCCAAGACATATCGCAAGAGATTCCGCCAGAATCTTACCCAGGTCTTGGAGGACCGACTGGACCTGGATGACGCCTCGGAAGCCGTGGATGCGGCGCTGGAAGAGACGGAAAAGAGCACCGGCGAGACGGCGGCCCTGGAGAATAAAGACGGATTCGGCGAGGTGCTGTGCGATGCCCTCTGCAGGGAATTTTCGATCGACAGCGAGGAGGCCGCTCCCATTGTGGCGCGGGCCAGAAAGCGTTCGCTGAAGCAGACCGATAAAGACACGTTCCAGGCCATGGAGGGCTTTGTGCATAATCTGAACACCATGCACTCCAGAGCCGGCGCGCAGACCCCCTTCTCCTCGATCAACTACGGCACGGACACGTCGCCGGAAGGACGCATGGCCATCCGGAATATCCTTCTGGCGCTGGACGCCGGCATGGGACACGGCGAGACCTGCATCTTCCCGATCCACATCTTCAAGGTCAAGGAAGGCGTCAATTACAATCCGGAAGACCCGAATTACGACCTGTTCCAGCTCAGCTGCAAGGTCAGCGCCAAGCGCCTTTTCCCGAACTTCGTGTTCATCGACGCCCCGTTCAATCTCCAGTATTACAAGCCCGGACATCCCGAGACAGAAGTGGCCACCATGGGCTGCCGCACGAGAGTCATGGGCAATGTGCACGATCCGGAGCGGCAGATCGCATATTCCCGCGGGAACCTGTCCTTCACCTCCATCAACCTGCCCCGCCTCGCCATCGAGAGTAACGGGGACGAGGAAGTGTTCTACGAGAAACTGCAGGAGATGCTGGAACTGGTTGCCACACAGCTTCTGGACCGTTTCGAGATCCAGGCAAACAAATGCGTCTACAACTTCCCCTTCCTGATGGGACAGGGCATCTGGCTGGACTCGGATGAGCTGGGCCCGCAGGACAGTATCCGGGACGTTTTAAAGCACGGGACGCTGTCCATCGGGTTTATCGGCCTGGCCGAGACACTGACCGAACTGTACGGCCTGCATCACGGACAGAGCGAGGATATCCAGGAAAAAGGCCTGCAGATCGTCAGATACATGCGGGACTTCTGTGATCAGAAATCCCAGGAACTGAATATGAACTTCACCCTGCTGGCCACACCGGCGGAAGGCCTGTCCGGCCGGTTCATACGCATGGATCAGAAGAGGTACGGCAAGATCCCCGGCGTTACAGACCGGGAGTACTACACCAACAGTTTCCATATCCCCGTCTGGTATCCGATCTCCGCTTACGACAAGATCCGGCTGGAAGCCCCGTATCACGCGCTGTGCAACGCGGGACACATCAGCTATGTGGAACTGGACGGAGATACGTCCAAGAACGTGGAGGCCTTTGAGCAGATCGTGCGCTGGATGCATGACTGCGGCATCGGCTACGGCAGTATCAATCATCCGGTGGACCGGGATCCGGTCTGCGGGTATGTGGGTGTGATCGGCGACGTTTGTCCCCGCTGCGGAAGACATGAGGGCGAGATCATTCCCCAGGATAAGATAGACGAGCTGAGAAAACTGTATCCGGAAATGCCCGCATTTCAGGGCATCGAGTAAAAAAGGAGGAATTGAAATGACAAAAGCAAGCAGGAACGAGAAAATGGGTCAGGGTGTCGGATTTGAGCGCATCCGCAGGATCACCGGCTATCTGGTCGGCACGATGGACAAATGGAACGATGCCAAGCGCGCCGAGGAGAGAGACCGGGTCAAGCACGATCTGACCGCGTGATCTGTCTGGCCGGCATAGCCGGGGACAGCATCGTGGACGGTCCGGGCATCCGGACCACGATATTCTGCCAGGGCTGTCCCCATCACTGTCCCGGCTGTCACAACCCCGAGACATGGGAGTTCGGCAAGGGAACGTTTTATGAGCCGGAAGCGATACTGAATATCGTCCGCGGGAATCCGCTGTGCAAAGGCGTGACGTTCTCCGGCGGCGAGCCTTTCGCCCAGGCTGCCGAAATGGCCGAGCTGGCCCGGCTGCTGAAAAGCGAGGGATATGAGGTGGCTTCCTATTCCGGATACACCTTTGAGCAGCTTCTGGAGGGGACGGACGAACAGCGGGAGCTGCTGGAGGTCGTCGACGTGCTGATCGACGGTCCGTTTATTCTGTCGGAACGAAGCCTGGATCTGAACTTCCGCGGAAGCCGGAATCAGCGGATCCTGAACGTACCGGAGAGTCTTCGCACGGGCTGCGCCGTAGAGGAGACAAGTAACCGCTGGCTCGGGGAATAATGCAAATAATATGAGGGTCGGTGCAAAACTGCGCCGGCCCTCTTTTTTTAGCTTCTTGTAGATTCCTATTCGTACGGTCAGACTGCATATTACGGACAGAAGACCCCGAGATATCAGGTTTCAGGGAAATTCGGTATGAAACAGGAGCCGCTGTCCGAAATGGTTCAGGATGCCCCGAAATCCACTTTCCCGTTCGAAATGTACCAGGTCCCGTAGGAATTGGAAGCAGTGCCTGTAAACCCGAAGTCCACTTTTCCGGCGTTGATATACCACCAGCCGTATGCGTTGGCATAATCGGCGACCCCCGTGTAGCCGAACTGCACCTTGCCGCCGAGCAGATACCACCAGCCGTAATCATTCTGTTCCACGCTGTTGCAGGAGAAGTCAACCTTACCGCCGACCACACGCCACCAGCCGTAGTTATTCTGCTCGATACCGGTCTTGCTGAAATCGACTTTACCGTCCTTCACATACCACCAGCCGTAAGCATTTGCGTAGTTCGCGACTCCGGTGTATCCGAACTGGACCTTGCCCCCGAGTATGTACCACCAGCCGTAGCTGTTCTGCTCCACACTGTTTTTGGAGAAGTCGACTTTTCCGCCGGACACATACCACCAGCCGTAGCTGTTCTGCTCCACGCTGTTTTTACTGAAATCGACTTGTCCGTTTTCAATATACCACCAGCCGTAAGCATTGGCGTAATCAGCGACTCCCGTGTAACCGAACTGCACCTTGCCGCCGACTACGTACCACCAGCCGTAATCGTTCTGATCAACGCCGTTATGGGAAAAGTCAACTTTACCGTTCTTCAAATACCACCATCCGTAGCTGTTCTCCGCCAGGCCGGTGAAACCAAAGTCCACTTTCCCGCTTCTGACATACCACCAGCCGGTCTCACCGTTTACGACGCCCTCGATAATATCGTTACAGCTCCGGTCAATCGATCCGTCGACACAGTAATACCAGTCGCCGTCGATCTCCTCGAATCGGGCAGAAGCCGGATCCGTCACACTTACGGATGCGGAAACGGTCGAAAAGGCCAGTGAGGCACTGATCGTCGCATTTCCGGCCCCGACGCCCGTGATCCTGCCCGACGAGTCGACGGTTGCCGCGCCGGTATTGCTGCTGCTGAATGTGATCCCTGTGTTATCGATCGGCGTCTGATAGCCCAGGTTCTCGCTGCTTTTTACATACAGCTGGGCAACCGCACTCTCATTTATGGAGAGGCTGGACGGCGCATTCATCTGAAAATCATAGTGATAGGTTTCCACGCTGTCAATGTGGTATTTTTCCTCATCGATGGGCGTTTCGAATTCTCCGACCGCGAGGGAGACCGTCTTTGTGATTTCCTTCTCATCGGCCGGTTTCGAATAGCCGTAAGAATCAGTTTCCTTACCAAAGCTCTGGGCCCAGTAATATGTACCGTTGATGTAGAAGCAGCTGATCCCGACCGTATTATAGTCACCGTTTAAAATGTTTTCTCTATGTCCCTCAGAATCCATCCAGGCCGACATGACTTCTTCAGCGGATCTCTGCCCCATCGCGACGTTTTCCGCATACATATCCGATCCGGCATCAAAACAGAAAGACCCGTCCGGGCGGGTGTGGGAAAAGAGAACGGAGATCTCGGTGCTCCTGCGTACGGCGGTATCCAGGAGGGATTCATCCATAGCCAGTGCCTGCAGGCCGTTTTCGGCCCGAACTTCATTTACTAGGTCCAGGACCTGATAGGCCAGATCGTACCTGCAGGAGCCCGTCACGCTGACATCCTCCAGATAGCGGTACCCGCTTGTCCCGAAAACCCGAAGTTTCGTGTTTTCATTCGTTACATGCACGGTTGCGGGGAACGCGTTATAATACACGAATTCCACGGATGCCGGCAGCGTGATCGAACTAAGGCTGCTGCATCCGTAAAAAGATTCCCGCAGGATCTGTTTCACGCCATCATTCAAAGACACAGCGGTCAATGAACTGCATCCGTAAAAAGCCCGGAACGGGATCTCCGTCAGTCCCTCGGCGATGAATGATTTCAAAGCAGAGCAATTACAGAAGCATTGCGAACCGATACTTGCCACACCGTCCGGCAGCACAACTCTTTCCAGCTCTTCACAATTTAGGAACGCACAGTCCCCAATGGTTTTCAGCGTGGACGGCAGGGTAACTCTGACAGCCGCGCAGTTTTCGAAACAATGGTCGCCGATCCCGGTGATCCCGGAAGACACGATGATCTTCGTCACTTCGTACCCGTACCACGGAGCGCGGGTATAATCGGAAAGCGAATTCATCTCTCCGCTGCCGCTGATCGTCAGGGTCCCGTCGCTGTCCAGCGACCATGTCGCGTTGGTCCCGCAGGAACCGTCTGCCACGGTATCAAGGGGAAGAACGGGGGTGTCCACCTTGTATGAAACGCCGGCAGGCTCCTCCGTCTGAACCGGCTCCGTAAGGCCGGCATCGCTCCCCTCATCATATCTGACGGCCGCATCTAAGATTTCTGTCTTTTGCGTATCTTCCGCTTTAAAATCCCCGGCGGATGCCAGCCCTGTCAGCGTGGAAAGCGACAGAACGGCCGCCAGCAAAAGAGAGACCGGTCTCTTTATTTTTAATTTCATCAAAAAGCTCCTCAATTTTTCAGTAATCCAACAGATATATTTTAATATCGATCCTCGTGTTGTTCCTCTTTTCAGTGATCGACATGATCCGCGCAGACAGCATTTTCCCCGCATCCATCAGCCGGGAAAAGACAGTATTGTCCTTCCGCGGTACATAGCCCAGTTTTTTCCCGTCCGCAGTCAGGACCAGGATTGCTTTCCGATCGTGTTCGTTCCCGGCTTCCCTCTGCAGAGTCAGTTTTTGGCCGGGACGGATTATGCCCAGGACCGACTGGTCTTCCAGGTAACCCGTTCCGGCCACATACGTGTCGAAAAGTTCGATCTCACGGATCTGCGGCTGCGGAGATTCCGCCGTACTTTCATGGCTGTATGTGTCCCGGCCCTGAAAAAAATGTTCGTACGTGTTTTCGCAGCTGCTGTTCTCCGTATTATCCAAAGCTCAAATTTCCCCCTTCGATCATATCCGGATCCGGAATGGAACCCGGACGATCGGATCAGGTCCTGTTCTGTTTTTCCGAGATCTCCGGATCGATAATGGATCCGTCCCGGATCACCACACTGCCCAGAAGCACGTCGCCGATCTTTTCATTCATCAGCTGATTGATATACGGCACCAGCAGCTCCGAATTATACCAGGTGAAAGTTTTATAGAAAAGGGATGGTGTATGATCCACGCAGTAATGCAGGATCCCGTCCACCTCATAGGTCGGCGATTCGATCGTCGTCGGGACGCTGGTCTCGACCGCTCCGTTTCTGTCGCAGCTGACATCAACGATCATGGCGCCTTTCTTCATCTTTTGAAGGTCGCCCCTGTAAATGATATGATCGTCTCTCAAAACGTCCCAGAGGACGCAGTTTACGACCACGTCATACTTGCCCAGTTCTTCCCGGAAAAGTTCCTCCATGCGGCGGTCATACTGCACGACATTTGCGCCGAGTTTATTCAGGATCTTGATCGCGCCCCTGGCGGTGTTTCCCCGTCCCAGAACGGCCACGTTCGTCTCATAGGGCATCCGTCCATAGCACAGGAAAGACTGCATGATCGCGCCCTCTCCGGCCAGCTCGTTATTGCGCCAGAATACATGTCTGCCCTTTTCATACATTTTCTCCCAGGCGTAAGCGGTTATGCCGGAATTTATGATCTGATCCGTGACCTCCCGGTTCTGCGTCGCATGGACCCAGCCGAAAATGCTCTGACCCGGGTGCAGATCACCCAGAAAATCCGCATCGCCGATCTTGGGATCACAGATAATGTCCTGATTCAGGACCTCTTCCCTGGATACGACCTTGCATCCCTGGTCCAGATAATCCTGGTCAGAAAGCCCGAGTATATCACCATATCCCGTCTCAATATAAACGCCGTCGGGACAGGTGAGCTGAGGAATATCTTCCGGAACGATCGCTCTTCTCTTCTCGTTTTCCTTATGGCTGATTGCAAAACCCATTGTTTTCATAAAATTTTTTCGGCGATAAGATCCGCCGCTGTCCGGCCGCGGACTCACCACTGTCGGGCGGCTTTCCGCCCGAAACCTCCTTTCGTTTTTTTAGCTTAAAGATTCAGGATCTCCTTCTTTTTTGCGTCATACTCTTCCTGGGTAATGGCCCCGGAATCCAGCAGGCTTTTCCATTTCATCAGCTCGTCAGTCGCGTCCGCAGAGGATGTTTTCTGCCCCTGCTGATTCTGCTGGTACTGCTGATTCCCCTGATAAGCGTCCTGATACCCGTCCTGACAGCCGTCATAATAGCCGTCCTGAGCGCCGGACTGATACCCGCCCTGGTACCCCGCCTGATAACCCTCCTGAGCGCCGGCCTGGTAACCTTCCTGAGCTCCGGCCTGATAACTGCCGGGGAAATACGTCTGATAATATGCCCTGCGCTCATTTTGGGTCACAAGCGGCCGCCCGTAACTGTCTTTAAAGGATCCGGTCGCGATCATGACAATGTCGACGATCCAGCCGACACAAAACAATCCGGCAGTGCAAAGCCAGATGATCCCGGTCCCGATCTTTCCTACATAGAATCGATGGATCCCCATGTATCCGAGGAAGATACCCAGGAGAAGTGTTGCCAGCCAGCTCTTTCCTGACGGTTGAAAATTCGGTCTCATAAAAAAGTCCTCCATAAACAAGTGCCCTGCCCCTAAAGGGAACATCAGCATGTCTCAAGCATCATCGAAATGCCGGACGTTCGATTCACGGGCTGCACATTTTTTGCAGTTTCTTTCGAACACATTGTATCACTATCATGGTCATGACACAACACTTTCCCAGTTTTCCAAAAGAAAAATCTGCGGCAATTTCATACATGAAAAGGCAGGACAAACGGTGTCCTGCCTTCCTGGTATCTTTCATTATTATTTTTTGAGTATTCTATATAAGTTAACGGGAGAGCATGGACTCCACTTCCTCGCCTTTGGACGCGAGCGCGCAGCCACCGCTGTGTTCCAGCGACAGCAGCTCGCTGTCCGTCAGCGATCGGAACAGATCAGAGTGCAGGGCGCCTTGCAGGCCGACTTCCCTTACGTTGGAATCGGAATAGGGAGAAAAAGGACAGGGTTCCGCACCGCCATGGGAATTGATATGGAAGAATCCCCTTCCCGCGGCGAGGCATCCGCCGGCTGCTCTCTCGTCACCGGGAAAGGAGACAAAGATCATATCATCGAACTCGCTGCGCAGCGCCGACTGCCGGTCCGACATGATTTCGCGCTCCCCGTCACCAGGAGCCAGGCCGCCGGTGTCGTCCGCAACCGAGACAAATTCGATATAGATCACCAGTTTACAGCCTTTCCGATACAGATCTCCCACGAATTCCCGGGAGTATACTTCCTCCAGGTTTTCGGTGGTCACCGTAATGGAAGCTCCGAAGAGAATCCCCCTGTCATCCAGATCATTCATGGTTTTCTCAAGGGCGGAAAATACGCCCTCTCCCCGCCTGCTGTCCGTCGTTTTCTGATTTCCCTCGATACTCAGGACCGGAACGAGGTTCCTGTTCTTATCAAAAATATCCAGGTACTCGCCTTTCAGCAATGTCCCGTTTGTGATCACGGGAAACAGGACTTCCGGAACTTTCGTCGCTTCCATGATCACATCCTTCCGCAGCAGCGGCTCACCACCTGCCAGAAAAACAAACGTGATCCCGAGATCTGCCGCCTCACGGAACAGCCTTCCCCAGGTCTCACCGTCCAGCTGCCCTTCCGGCACGCAGTCGTTGCAGGAATCGATCGCTCTGGAATAACAGCCGGCGCAGTGAAGATTGCAGCTGCTCGTTATGCTGGCAATCAGAAACGGCGGAATATGCTCACCGTTTTCCTCGGCTTCATGCCTGAGTTTTGACGCCTTCCTGCTTGTCAGTGCGAATTTGGTCATGAAGACACTCTCTTTGGGGTTGGAGAGCGTCGCTTTTAACGCGTTCTTCATAATATTTTCGACACCGTGAGACATGTATTCTTCCAGATTGAATTCCGGTTCCATAAAAACTCCTCCGAAAAAAAGCTTTACTCTTGATTTCTTACCTGTTATAATTGTATACAATCGAAAATGAACTGTCAATTACGCAGTTTAAATTAACCTGATAATCAAAATAAGACTTAACGGAAGGTAGTGTTTTTTATGGGAAACAATCATATCTGCCCGTGCAGCGATCTGTGTCCTTTGCAGAAAGCAATGGATGCGCTCAGCGGCAAGTGGAAAATGTCCATTTTATGCTCGCTGACCATTGACGGCGCCACGAGATATAATGAACTGAAAAAGAAAATGAATGGGATCTCCAATACCATGCTCTCCAAGTCTCTGAAAGAGCTGGAAAACGACGGGCTGATCAAGCGTACCGAATATCTTGAGATCCCTGTCCGCGTGGAGTACGAAACGACCGAAAAGGTCAACACCCTGACCCCGATCCTGTCGGAGCTTGCTGCCTGGAGCGCCAAAAATCTGAACTAGTTTCCCCGGTTGCTGCCTGATATTTTTTTAGCAGACGACGACCATCCGAACATATAAAAAAAGGAGCACAATGCCGGTTAGGCAATGTGCTCCTTTGCTTTGTTCTGATGCTCTAAAAATGCTCCCGATTTCAGCTTAAGCTGAAATCGACCTTTCCGTTCACACAGAACCAGCTTCCGTAATCGTTGGAGGCTTTACCGGTGAATCCGAAATCGACCTTGCCGCCGCTGATATACCACCAGCCGTATTCATTGGCGTAGTTGGACACGCCCGTGTAACTGAAGTCGACCTTGCCGCCGACTACGTACCACCAGCCGTAATCGTTCTGCTCCACCATGTTTACAGAGAACTCTACCTAGCAGGCTTATAGATACCACCAGCCTTATACCATG
>JAJQAH010000006.1 GCA_021203885.1 Oscillospiraceae bacterium
CTTCGATTCCACAGCTGATTGAAGCAGCTTTTAATATTATCGGATCACTCGTGGAAGGCGTTTATGAGGCAATGCCAGAGCTTGTTGCACAGGCTCCGGTCGCGATCGCCAATTTCATATCAGGTATAGGGTCAAGTCTTCCTGATCTTTTACAATCCGGCATTGATATGCTTTTGAAAATTGCAGAAGGCATCACAACCGCAATCCCGCAAGCCATTGCAGCGATTCCTGAAGTAATCACAAATATCAAAAGCGCTTTCATGGATACCGACTGGCCACAAGTGGCATCTGATGTGCTTTCAGCAATTGGCAATGGCGTATCCCAGTTTGGCAGTCTTGTTTGGGATATGTTCACTGAGATTGCCACTACGGCTGGAGATTATTTCCTCCAACTCGATTGGGTACAAAAAGGTAAAGCCGCCATTGATGATATTGTAAGCGGTATTACCGAGTTTGTCACCAATATCCCCGATAAATTGAAAGAGATTGGCCAGAATGCGCTGAACGCGTTTTCCGGCGATGACGGTTCTATTGACTGGCTTAGCGTCGGCTCAACTGTCATTGATAAAATCGGTGAAGGGATTGAAACAGTCCTGACCTTTATCCCTGATAAACTTCTCGAAATAGCGCAGAGCGCTCTTGAGTTCTTCGGAGTAGATGCGGATTGGCTTCAGGGCGGCATTGATGCCATCAATGGTATTGTCGATGGCTTGGTATCGCTTGTAACATCCATACCTGAAAAGATTCTTGAGATCGCCAATGACGCTGTTCAAACATTCAGTGATATAGATTGGGCTGATCTTGGCCATACATTAATCGATGGAATCATAAGCGGTATTACATCATGGGCAAGCAACTTAACCAGTACTGTCACCGGTTTCTGCAGCGATGTCTGCAGCACGGTTAAAGGTTGGCTTGGGATCGGCGGTAAAGGCGATGTGGAAGAAACCGGCGAAGAGATGGATCAAGGCCTTGCTAATGGTATCATCAACGGTGAAGGCGAAGCTGAAGCCGCGATGGAATCAACAAGCAATGGGATTTTAAATTCGCTCAAAAGCTTTTTTGGCATTAGCAGTCCTTCAACCGTGATGGAATCTCAGGGCGAATATATGACCGAAGGGATGGTTCAAGGCTTTGATGAGCTCTCTTCTGATGTGACAGAAAAGTTTGAGGAAATGGGCAGCATGGTAGAGGATTGGTGCGTGAGTGCCGCAACGACCATGTGGAACTGCGCTCAGACGATGGAGAACCGCTTCGTCTATGGCTTAAACAACCTGTCAAGCGATACACAGAGCGACATCCTGGATCCGACCGCAAACAATATCGAATCCTGGAATACAGACATTTCCGAAAAGGCAACGAATGGCGCTAAGACCTTCCTGCAGAATTTCACGAAGGGAATCAGCAGTCTGCCGAAGGATGTCAAGAGCACACTGGATTCCACGCTGAATAACGTGATCTCGTGGTCCACTACGATGGGCCAGAAGGCGACGTCAGCCGCGAAGACATTCCTGTCGAATATTAAGAGCGGCCTGAGTTCTCTGCCGTCAGAAGTCAAAAAGATCCTGGATTCCACCACTGACAAAGTCGACGCGTGGAAAGACACAATGGACAGCAAGGCCGAAAAGATCGGCGAATCGTTTACCAAGAATGTATATAGTGGAATGTCCGAGCTGGCCTCCAAGGTGAAAGAAAGGCTTGATAAAGCAACTGAAAAAATTGAAAACTGGGGCGACACGGCGAATTCTAAAGCCGAAACAGCTGGCGGTAAAATTGTAAAAGGAATTAACAGCGGCCTTTCTGACCCGAGCCCTGCGTCGGAGGTAAATAGTGCGTTAAGTAGTGCTAATACAGCGATTAGCAATTATTCGAGCACTCTCTATAGCTCGGCAAAAGGCTCTGGCCAACAAATCGGGCAAGGCCTTATTGATGGGATGAGTTCAAAGCTCAGCTCCGTAATCTCACAGGCCCAGGAGCTCGGCAAAGCAGCTGTGAATGGCATCAACAGTGGCGCAGGTGTTTCGTCGCCATCAAAATATACAATGTATACAGGCGAGATGCTTGACGAAGGTCTTGCACTCGGCCTAACGAAATATGAACGTGTTGTTGACAACGCGATGGATGAAGTGATGGACATCGTTAACGCCACCGGCAATATCAATGCTTCAGGCGTGGCTTCGGTTCAGGCCAATGGAGAAGAAGAAGAAAACGGCAGAGGCGTCACGGTGATTCAAAATATTTATTCTCAGGCGCAGACGGCAGCACAGCTGATGCGCGAGGCACGTTATGAACAGCAGAGAGCTCTGCTGAGGGGGTTCTAAGCTTATGTATGCTTTAAGATTTGACAAGGATAATGGCGATCAGTTCTACTTCGATTTTGACCATAACATTTTGGTTGACCTTGATCCGCTCTCAGAGATGGATGTGGATATCGCAACCTCGCAGGGCGTATCGCAGATTGGATCGACGGTTGAAAACAGATCCGTCGCTGGTCTGACAAGAGTTCTCACCGGCACCATCCTTCATGATGCGAATGAGATCAAGGAGCAGATGCTGACAGTATTTTCACCGTTCTCATCCGGAAAGCTTTATTTCAATGATAAATATTATTGCGACTGCATTGTCGAGAAGACGCCAGAAATTGGAAAGCTTCATAGAAATGTTGAGTTTACGCTCTCGCTTTATTGCGCATATCCATTCTGGCTGCAGGACAACCTGATAAATGTCTCCGGGAATGCCTACGAAGCATGTTTTAAGTTTCCAGGCCCGACATCCGGAGCTGAAGAAGAGTATACAAATTATGACCAGCATATATATGCGATTATGCACGAAGGGTCTTTCTTTACCGTACATAATGATTCTGAAGTAGATACACGGTTTGCGGTTTACTTCTATGTTATCACGAGCGAAAGCGTGTCTGACTATGGGATCATCAATGTCAGAACGATGGAGAAGATCCAGATCAATGATACGCTCAATATTTATGACAAGGTGAAGGTCTACTGGGATAATGACATCCTGAAAGTGGAGAAGACATCAAACGGCGTGACCGAGAACATTTTCTCCACACTGGATGAGGATTCCGATCTGTTCTGGCTTTACCAGGGCGACAATGTCTTCCAGACATTCGGATCCGGAGGCACTCCATCCGTTGAGATCGAATATCAGAACGCTTATGTCGGCGTGTACGATGGGAAGTGACAGGGATGGCAAAGGTAACTACCATAAATATCTATGATATCAACCTGAACCGGATCGGCGTCCTTTATTCATGGGTATCGATGGTGTGGGAAGAAGGATACAACACGCTGGGCGACTTCCAGCTGGAGCTGCAGCAGACGGACCGGGCGCTCGACCTGGTGCAGAAGGACCGGTACTGCGGGATCGATGATTCGGACACGCTGATGTATATCGAGTCGGTACAGATCGCGAACGGCGAGATCCTGGTCAATGGCTTCCCTGCGACCGTGATCCTGACGCACCGGGTAAGTACCGATGTGATAAGCAATAAAAACGCCGAGACCTCAATGCGCGACCTGGTCAGCAAGATGGAGCCCTGGGAGCAGGTGGAGCTTGGCGAGTCAGCCGGGCTGGATGATAAGTTCGAGCCGCAGACATCCGATCATTCGCTTGAAGAATACTGTGAGCTGATCGGAGCAGAGTGTGACATGGGCTTTAAGTTTGTGCACGACAAGTCAACTAAGACTCTGAAGTTCGTGTGTTATAAGCCGGACGAGAATATCAACGCGAAGTATTCAACGCTTTATGGGAATATCTCAGATGTCGAGTATATCCAGTCTGATGCTGAGTATAAGAATGTGGCGATAGTTGCCGGTGCCGGAGAGGATGAGGACCGGATCACAGTGATCGCCGGCGCTACATCTTCAACCGGTTACGAACGGCGTGAGGTGTATATCGATGCCAGGAATGAACAGCCGGAAGAAGAAGAGAGCGAAGAGGAATACAAAGAGAGGCTGATTGCATACGGCGAAGGTGAGCTGATTGAGCTTGCTCAGATCGAGAGCATCGCCTTCACAGTGCATGATGAATATGTAAATCTGGGGGATATCGTTTATGCGAAGATCCCGGAGATCGGAGTGTCAGTCAAAGCAAGAGTAGCTACCATGACGATCACCTCCGAAGCAAACGGAACGACTCAGGCAATAACCATCGGGGAACCGTTGGTATTAACAAGGAGGTAAAGACATGGCTATTTTAACATACCCATTAAACGGGATAACCTATGAT
>JAJQAH010000046.1 GCA_021203885.1 Oscillospiraceae bacterium
GCAGATGAAGGGGATCACCCCGACGGCAGACTGGCTCATGCTCTTCAGTCCGCTTGTAAAGGAAGTCAGCTGACTCGGTGTGCTGATGTTGCTACCCGTCAGCTCGAATCCGCCCACCGGATAGCTCTTGTAATTTTTCTCCATCGTCGAGCTGACCGCCGTCGCCGAGCTGCCGCCGGAAAGGGTCTCCGGCGTGACGATGAACATCTGCGCCACTTTCTCGTTCAGCGACATGCCCTGAATGATTGCGTCGATATCCCTGGCATTGCCGCTGACAACCATATATGTCTTCCCGCCGCGCTCGTAAGCGCCGCTGTATCCGAAATCGACCTTCCCGTTTTTCACATACCAGGTCCCGTACCGGTTGCTGCCCAGCCCGGAAAAGCTGAAGTCGACTTTTCCTCCTTTTATATACCACCATCCGTTGGCGTTGGCGTAGTCCGCCACGCCGGTATAATCAAACCGGACCTGTCCGCCGGTCAGGTACCACCAGCCGTAATCGTTCTGCTCCACGCTGTTGCAGCCAAAATCGACCTTGCCGCTGACCACCCGCCACCAGCCGTACCGGTTCTGTTCGATGCCGGTCTTGCCGAAATTCACTTTTCCGTTCTGAATATACCACCAGCCGAAATCGTTGTCGTAGTTGGAAACGCCGGTATAGCTGAAATCGACTTTTCCGCCGGTCACATACCACCAGCCATAGCTGTTCGGCTCCACGCTGTTTCGGGAGAAGTCCACCTTTCCGTCTTTGATGTACCACCAGCCGTAGGCGTTTGCGTAATCGGCGACACCCGTATAACCGAACTGCACCTTGCCGCCGAGCAGATACCACCAGCCGTAATCATTCTGCTCCACGCTGTTGCAGGAGAAGTCGACCTTACCGTTGACCACCCGCCACCAGCCGTACCGGTTCTGTTCGATGCCGGTCCTGGAGAAATCGACTCTCCCGTTTTTGATATACCACCAGCCGTAGTCGTTGGCGTAATCCGCCACGCCCGTGTAGCCCGTCTGCACCTGTCCGCCGACCACGTACCACCAGCCGTCCTGTCCGTTTACGGTCCCCCGGATCACATCGTTCCGGAACCTGTCGACAGACCCGTTCACATAGTAATACCAGCTGCCGTCCTCCTGTCTGAAGCCCGTGGATCCTGATGCGGCTGAATTCCCGCCGGCCGCAGCCGGATCATCCTGCGCCGTGACCGTCCACGCCGACAGGGATAAAGCTGTCATCAGAACCAGCAGCAGAGACAGCGTCCTTTTTAACTGTTTCATCAAAGGTCAGCCCCCTTGCTATTGGGTCCCATTTGGAAGGACCAGATCAGGCGGTTTTTTAACGAAATTATTTTAACATATTTTTAAAAAATTTGCCATACGCGGGCTCGGATCCGCGGTACTAATATACATCTGATTTTTCCAAACACGCATCCGAAAGGGAAAATACCGGCGTACGAAGCGGATCAGAAATTATCGGGAAAAAATCAGAAAATCGCAAGAATTTACTATTGCGTCTGAAGAAAAGTTCGTGTATAATCTTTTCGGTTCTTGAGGAGGTGTAGCCATAGCGGAAAATTAAATAAAAGTAGTTTGATTCGAAAGGAGCGAGAATCATGACGAAATCAAATGAAAAGAAGGATAAGAAGGAGATCACTCTGGACGTCCTGCCCGTCGGGGAAACCGGAACCCTGGTCAATATGGACCTGAACGGCACCATGCGCCGCCGGCTGCAGGATCTGGGAATGATTCCGGGTACCAGGATCGTACCGACAAAGAAGAGTCCCGGAAAGGGTCCCACAGCTTACAGGATACGTGACTCCGTCTACGCACTGCGGCAGGAGGATGCCTGCCGGATCAACGTGACTCTGGTATAACCACAGCTCCCGTCAATTTTCGATGAGAAAGGAGACATGGTTATGCCGAAAACACAATCGAATACAACTGTAGAAGCAGGCTCGATCAATGACGAGATCAATCTGGTCGAGGTGCCTGAGATCAAGACCAGGGATGGTGATATCATCATCGCCCTCAGCGGCCAGCAGAATACGGGAAAAACAACCCTGTTCAACGCGCTGACCGGTCTTCATCAGCACACTGGCAACTGGCCCGGATTGACCGTCGACACGGCAAACGGACATTATACCTATGAGGGGCAGGGATACACCGTGGTGGATCTGCCCGGTACCTATTCCCTGCTGACGGCCTCCCACGAGGAGACCATCGCTGCCTCCTTCGTGATCAGCGGACAGGCCGCGTGCTGCGTGGTCGTCTGTGACGCCACACAGCTGGAACGCAATCTGGTGCTGCCGCTGCAGATCATGGAGCTGACGGATAACGTGATCGTGGCTGTCAACCTGTTGGACGAGGCGAAAAAGCACGGCGTCGAAGTGGATTTTGACGTCCTGGAGAAAGAACTGCACGTGCCCGTGGTGGGTATCGCCGCCGGCCCCGGCTGGGGCATGAAGGAACTGAAGCAGACGATCGAGGATGTCTGTTCCGGAAAGATCACCCCGAAACCGGAACGCCTGATCTGCGACGGGATCGAGTCCGGCGTGGACCGGGTCATCTGCCTGAGAGGCAGTAACCAGGAGGATGCCGACAAGAAGGCGGAGAAGCTGGTGCACCGAGCGGAAACCGTGACTGAAGCCGCTGTAACCAAGGCAGCGGATTCAAAAGCCGCCCGGCGTCAGCGGACCATGGACAACATCATCATGGGCAAGGGCGGGATCCCGGTAGCCATTTTACTTCTGTTCTTCGTGTTCTGGCTGACGATCTGGGCCGCGAACTATCCCTCAGAGGGGCTGGCCTGGTGTTTTGACAAGCTGGGCGAACAGCTCTGGATCCTGGTGGATAACTGGGCCTTTCCCGCCTGGCTGTCCGGTATCCTGCTGGACGGCATTTACGGCGTGGCCACAAAAGTCATTTCGGTCATGCTGCCGCCCATGGCGATCTTCTTCCCCTGCTTTACGCTGCTGGAAGACTTCGGCTATCTGCCCCGTATCGCGTTCCGGCTGGACCGCGCGTTCCAGAGCTGCGGTGCCTGCGGCAAGCAGGCCCTGACCATGTGCATGGGATTCGGGTGCACGGCGGCGGGCGTAACGGGATGCCGGATCATCGACTCCCCCCGGGAGCGTCTGATCGCGATTTTGACCAACACGCTGGTCCCGTGCAACGGAAGGTTTCCGACCCTGATCCTGCTGGCCACGGTGTTCTTCTCGGGCACCGGCTGGTTCAGCCCGTTCGTATCAGCGGTCATGCTGACGGCTTTCGTGATCGTGGGGATCCTGTTCACCTTTCTGATGTCCAAACTCCTGAACGTGACGATCCTGAGAGGGCAGCCGTCCTCTTTCGTGCTGGAGATCCCGCCGTACCGCAAGCCCCAGGTCATTTCGGTGATCGTCCGCTCGATC
Source organism: Oscillospiraceae bacterium (assembly GCA_021203885.1). Lineage (GTDB taxonomy): Bacteria > Bacillota > Clostridia > Oscillospirales > Oscillospiraceae > JAJPXI01. The sequence continues at coordinate 3,405 of JAJQAH010000046.1, forward strand.
ATCGACCGCACGCTGAAAGTGCTGTGGCGTGCCGTTTACGTGGCCGCGCCTGCCGGCATCATTATCTGGCTGCTGGCCAATATTACGGTGGGCGACAACACCATTATCATGCACCTGGCCAATTTCTTCGAGCCGCTGGGTGTGCTGATGGGCCTGAACGGGGTCATCATTGTGGCCTATATCTGCGGGTTTCCCGCCAACGAGATCGTTTTCCCCATCGCCGTCATGATGCTGACGGCAACCGGTGCGCTGGGAGATGCGGACAACACCGCCATGGTCGGCAGTCTGATGATCAGCGCGGGATGGACCTGGAAGACGGGGCTGTGTGCCATGGTCTTCTGCCTGTTCCACTGGCCCTGCGCCACGACGGTACTGACGATCCGGAAGGAGACAGACTCGTGGAAATGGGCGGGCATAGGATTGCTGCTGCCCACACTCCTCGGTATCGTTCTGTGTATGCTGGTCAATCTGATCCTGCAGCTTTTCTGACAGTTGTAAAAGCAAACCAAATCATAAATCTTTTTTGTAATTTTTTTAAACAAACATACTTAATCCTAACTGTCTTATAAAGACACTTCCGCTTGAATACACAAAGAATCAGGAACCGACCTGAAGCGGGCTCCGTTCCGCTTCTCAACGGGAAAATTTGATAAGCATTTTCCCCACTTAATGGACACGATACAAAGTTTTTTTGCTGCCGGCGATATAGCCGCTTCAAACCTGCTTTGTACCGTGCCTTTTTTTGTCCCCGGAGGAAATCATCCTGCAAAAAGGCTGAAGACCCATGGACAAATCCGGAAAACCCGTTATA
>JAJQAH010000024.1 GCA_021203885.1 Oscillospiraceae bacterium
CCTGCTCGACGGTCCGGAGATACCGGTTTACACCGCCAAGAGCGTCGGAAATTTTGGATATTTCTGCCTTGTAATTCATGACATATCTGGTATTCGTTTCCCAAATTGAAAACATTTCGGCGTGAGATTTTATATAGCCATCCGTGAACGTGTTTATTTCGTTGCTTTCAGCTTCATGAATCAGCTGCTCGATGTTATGGGTTCGACTATATTCGCACCCATTTTCCTCCAAAATAAATTTGATTGCAGTTTCCACGGCCTGCTGCAGATGATATGCGGCATAATTTAAATGGGATTCATCGGCAAATGAGGAACTGCAGATCAGATTGGCAATATCGTAGTTCTGTATTGCCTTATCCAGCAGCGTTTCGCTCATAAACCGTTACCCCCGTCCTCATAATTTCGTTTTCAAGCCGCTCGTCAACATCAAAATTTGTGAGAAGATCAAACACAAAATGATGAAAATGATCGATCAGCTTTTTGTCTTCCTTTACCTCCACATAGAGATCCACGTCACTGTCTATATGGCATCGCCTGGTCACGCTGGAGCCGAAAATAGTGATGCGCTGAACGTTTTGATCTCTGCTGAGGTCGCTGACCAGCGCTGCAACTTTTTTCTGTTGGATCGGACGTATCATCTCGCAGTTGAGAAACGGTTCGTCTATGCAGACTTTCCACGGTCCGCGCTCCGATAACATAAATATCAGTCCTTTCTTTGGAAAACAGGAGTTGCAACAGTGTATGTGGAGAAGCCGGAGAATATCAGAAGGGCAGATTCAGCCCTCCGCTGAGCTGCTGCATGCTGCTGCTCATATCATCTTCGGCCGTGCGCAGGGCCTCGTTGACGGCCGCCACGATCAGGTCTTGGAGCATCTCCACGTCTTCCGGATCCACCACGTCGGGTTCGATGGTCAGGCTCTTCAGCTCCCGCTTGCCGGTGACCACCGCCGTGACGGCGCCGCCCCCGGCACTTGCCGAGTACTCCTTCTGTTCCATTTCGGTCTGCATGTTCTGCAGATCCTGCTGCAGTTTCTGCGCCTGCTTCATCATATTCGGATTGATGCCGCCTCCGCCGCCGCTCATACCGCGGCCGTGATAACCCTTCGCCATGTTTTACACTCCCTTTATCGTAATATTGTCAAACTGATCTCCCAGGTCCAGCAGTTCCTGGAAGCTGTCTTCCTGTTCCGCCCGGGGCTCCGTTCCGCCGTCAGCCGGCACCGTGCCCGTCAGAACGGAGACACGCAGAGGCCGCCCGGCCAGCTCGCTGGCCCGTTTCTGCAGCGGCTCCAGCACCGCCTTCTGATCCAGCAGGTCCCGGTGCACTTCCATGGGGGTCCACAGCTGAAGCACGTCGCCGTGGAGACAGCAGCCCGTAAAAGACTCATTCTGCAAGACGGCGTATTTCGAGTCCGGGATATTCCCCTTCAGATCCCGGAGCAGGGCGGGCCAGAACTCCGGCACGACATAGCCGGGCTCCCCGCCGTTTCCGGCTTTTCCGGCATCTGCGGCCGCCTTGGGCTCCTCCGGGGCGCTTTCCTCCGCGTTTCCCTCCCGGGCGGGAGCCGCTTCTCCGGCGGACGCGTCTACCGCCGCCTCAGGGATTTCTTCCGACGCGGGCATTTCCTCCGCCGCAGGTTCCGGCTCGATCTTCCCGGCGGCAGGGGTCTGATCCCGGTCCGCATCAGTCTTGTTTTTTTCGGCCGGCCCGGAGGCGGTCTTTTTTACTTCTTTTCCGGTTTCGGCCGCCGCGGGGGACGAAGTGACCGCACCGCGTTCCAGCCGTTCCAGCCGGGCGGCCAGTCCGGCCGGGCTTTCGTCCAGAGCGGGATCGCACAGCCGGAGCAGACACAGCTCGGTGTCGGTCCGGGGACTGCCGCCCCGTCCCAGGTCATTCAGAGTGGTCTGCAGGGTCCCCAGCATCTGGGAGAGACGGGCCGGGGGCAGAAGCTTTTCCAGCCGCTCCAGTTCGGCCCGGTCATATCCGCCGCTGAGCAGGGCTCCGCCGCCTTTCGGGGCCACCTGAAGGATCAGCAGATCCCGGACCAGGGATGAGAGTTCCTCCAGCAGGGCGCGCAGTTCCTTACCAGCGGCGTACAGTCCGTTCAGCGTCTCCAGGACCTGCTCACTGTCTCCGAGGGCGACCGCCTCCAGAAGGGAGGCCGTCTCCCGGCTGCCGGTCATGCCCAGCGCTTCCAGCACCTGGGGAACGTCCACGGTCTCCGCGTATCCGGCGCACTGGTCCAGAAGGGACAGGCCGTCCCGCATGCTCCCGTCCGCCAGCTGCGCCAGCAGGTCCGCGGCGTCGGTGGACAGGGGGATCTTCTCCGCAGCGCTGATCTCGTTCAGCCGGCCGGCGATCTCGGCGGGCAGCAGGCGCCGGAAGGCAAACTGCTGGCACCTGGATTTGATCGTGGCGGGCACCTTGTGCACCTCCGTGGTGGCCAGGATGAACATCAGATGCTCCGGCGGCTCCTCCAGGATCTTTAAAAGCGCGTTGAAAGCCGCCGTGGACAGCATATGGACCTCGTCGATGATGTACACCCGCTTCCGCACGTCCGCGGGGGCGTAGACCGCCTCGTCCCGCAGGGCGCGTACCTGGTCCACGCCGTTGTTGGAGGCGGCGTCCAGTTCCACCACGTCCAGGATCGAGCCGTCCTCGATGCCCAGACAGGCGGGGCAGCTGTTGCAGGGGTCGCCGTCCACGGGGTGCTGGCAGTTGACGGCCCTGGCCAGGATCTTGGCGCAGGTGGTCTTGCCCGTGCCCCGGGTGCCCGTGAACAGGTACGCGTGGGACAGCCGGTCCTGAGCGACCTGCCGGCGCAGCGTGTCCGTTATATGATTCTGGCCCACCACCTCCTGAAAGGTGCGGGGCCTCCATTTTCGATACAGAGCCTGATACATCTCGTGCCACCCCCCTTATAAAACGATACTCCGGCACACGGCAAGGCCGCACACCGGCCTTTGAATCCTCTCTTATGCCCGGTATCCGGACAGTTAGCTCAGACCCGGCGCCCCCGCGGCACACACCGCGGTCCGCTTAGTGCTGCTCGGTTCCCCGCCTGACACGGTTCACGGGACGGTGTTGCGCGGGACCGGATCCTCATTACCACTTATCCGGAGCAGACGACACAAGACAGGTCCGGGGGCCGGGATTCATCCCTGCTGTAGCGGGTTGCAGGTCCAGGGCACCGCTGACTCCCCGACTAGTGCGGCCTTGCCGCGGGCCGGAAGCGGCCGCAGCGGCTGTGGACCTATTATACTACGTTCCCGCCCCGTCCGCAACCGCAATTTTGAACTTCCGGGCCGATTCCCCGGCCTTCGGATATCCTTTGCTTTTTTGCCGGTGAGAAGGCGTGCCGCTGTACACCCATGGATCCATTCACAAGACGGGCAGCACGGGAACTGTAAAGGGAAATCGGCTTCCGCCCTCCGTTTTTAAGGTACCGCGCAGGGTTGATTTTCCATGAAAATATGTTAGAATAGTACCGATATCGGTTCCGGACGGAAGAAATTCCGGCCGGAGGGGAAAATAAAAGATATTAAGGAGGGATTTTGAATGAGAGCACCTACTACAACGGTCAGAGTATTCATGATCATCGGTGCGGTCATCGCGGTCGCCATGGGCGTACTGGCACTGTTCAGGCCGATTGTGGCGGACGATACCCTGGCGATCCTGATGGAGGTCGGCTTCATCGTGTACGGCGTCGTCTGTGTCGTCCAGTATTTTTCGTCGCTGCACCAGCCGGGCAACTCGGTGGCCACGCTGATCCTGGGCCTGGTGCTGATCGCCATCGCCGTGATCATGCTGGCCAGAGAGGACTGGGCTCTGGAGACGATGATGAGCTTCGTCAGCCTGTTCGTGATCATGAGCGCAATGATGGGATTCGACACTGCCATGGACCTGAACCAGGCGGGCGACCCGACCTGGGTCTTCGATCTGATCATGTCGATCATCCTGTTCCTGGCCGGGGCGATGATGGTCGTCAACATATTCTACCGCCCGGTCGAGGAACTGGTGAATACGGCCGTATTCGTCGGCATCGTCCTGATCGTGGACGGGATCTACGAGTTTATCGCAGCGCTCCGGCTGAAGGACCAGTCCTGAGCGGAAGGAGAACTTTGCGGGCTTTGAGGGAA
>JAJQAH010000057.1 GCA_021203885.1 Oscillospiraceae bacterium
TATTTTCTCGTGTGGCTCATTTCAAAAACTGCTCAAACGCCGACTCCGCTCCCGCATCGTCCGCTTTCACTCCCGTGAAAAGTATTTCCGTCTCCTCGTTATCTTTGGATGAGAGAAAGTTTATCTTTTCCAACACGCCTGCGTCCCCACACAGCGCTATCTTCTCAAACGGAAATTCTTTGGTCGTGTCTCGTGGCACAAGCTCCAACACCCACTTCTCTCCATCCATCGTCGCCGACTCGCAAAACATCTTTTTCAACTTCGAAAATTCCCCAAGCATAACCGCTCTCACAACTTGAAAAATCTCCGTCGTCGCCTCACTTCCCCCAATCTCGATCGTCTGCGACAACGCGTCGTCTTTATCAAAAAACAACAGCTTCTCCGTATTCACTACAACCGTCGATTTCACCGGCTTCTGCGTCTGCCAAAGCAACCCCTTCTTCGCGGAAAAAACAAACTGCCCAGAGCTTTCTAACGAAACGTCTAAGTCTAAAAGTTTTTTCGTTTGCGAGAACTCGCCCGACACGCTCTCGCGGCTCTTAAAGTTTTCCGCAATCCGCTCCGACGACACCGCCTCGCTCTCAGCGAACACCACTGCTCCCGACACCGCTACCAAAGAGAGCAAAAATGCTAAAAATTTCGTTCTCATGAGCTTTCAGGCCTCTGCCAAAGGTCGAAGAAATTGAACCATTGGTAGGGATTTTCTAAAGTCAATCTTTCCAAGAGCGCAACAAATTCTTGCTGCCTCACCTTCGCCGCCGCCCGCGTCGATGTCCCCTCCGCCACCTTCAGCGGGAACACATACAGATCTATCCGCCCTCGCTTCTCCGCCGATTCCAAAATAAACAGGGCATACACTGGGCACTCCAACGCACTCGCCAACCTGAACGCTCCGTCTGGAAACATTGCAGGCTCTCCCATGAATGGAATCGCGGTATTGTTCCCTATCCCGATGGCAGCCCTATCTCCCGCCATCGCGATAAGCTCCCCGTTCTTAATCCGCTCTTCTATCTGCATCGCCACGCCTGGGCTCATCGTGTCGATCGAAACGATGTGCGTGCCCGCCATCGGATTTATCCCGTAGAGCACCTTGTTGAAATTTGCCGTCATCGCAAGCGACATTATCACCGTCGCCTCCACGCGGCTCTCAGGTGGCAGACTCAAAAACGCCGCCCTCAACAACTCCACATTCCCCAAGTGCGACGATATCAAAAAAACTCCCTTACCTGCCGACAAGCTGCGCCCAATCGCCTGCCAATCATCTGGCGTCTTTATTTCCAAATCCTTCAACCTAATTTTCCCTATCCACCCTGCAACCTTGTCCAACAGCGCATACGCAAAGGAGAGCAGGTGGCCAAAGGTAGAATATTTCTTATGTGTCTGCGCACTCACGCGTGCGAGAAAGTCGGCAGAAATTTTTCTCGGCGTCGTCAAAAACGGATACGCAAAAACGAACACCAAGAGCACGACCATGCGCGAAACACGTCGCCCAAAAATTCTCAGGCACCACACAAACACCGCGACGCGGAGGCTGCCCACGCCGTTTTCCTTCACCTCTCGCCACGATCTCGGCGCGTCGCTATCCATTGATCTTCTTTTTGTATGCCGCGATCTTCTCCAAAAGGATATCTGGCAACTTGAAGTAAGTCTCCTCCGTCTCCGCATCCACCGCCACGTGAGAGATATCCGCCTTCGTCAGCGTCTTGCCGTTCTCCGCATCAAAAATCCTAAACTTGAAACGCAGAAAATTTTCGTCATCGACCAACGTCGCCACTATCCGAATCTTCTGCCTGAATTTGCACGACGCTATGTATTTCACGAACATCTTCACCACGGGAAACACCAACTTCTCTTTCGCCATCTGCTCGTAGTTGAAACCTATCTCGTCCAAAAATTTACACCGCGCCGATTCAAAATATTTCACGTAGTTGCCGTGCCACACCACGCTCATGGGATCGAGGTCGAAAAACTCCACGATCCGCGTAATTTCCACACTCAACGGTGCGTTCTCATTTTTTTCTGCCATAGGTCAGAGTGTATTAAATTTTTGCCGATTCTAAAAACTTTTCGATCATGCTGTCATCATTCGCAAGAAACACATTCAGCTCCGCTTCCGCCACGAGCCCGTCCTGCGAGTCGCGTATCTTACACGCAAAACTCCCGAGCAACTCTTCGAAAATAATTTGCTCCACCGATGTGAAATAGCGCTCCCTCGGTTTGAAAAATGGAATGTGGTTCCTATAATCGCGCGTGCCCAACAGAAACCCCATCTGTGGTGGCTTCCCAAGCACCTCGCGGAAATATGTTCCAGAGAGGAGACCTATCGTCTGCGCCATCATCTCTATCCCCAGATATGCGGGGATGGTATGCGTGGTTGCATTGTAGAAGATTGAGTTCTCATCAAATTCCGCCCACGCCCGCGCGCTCTTCGCCTGCGGGTCACACTCGCAAAGCCCGCCCACAACTATCATCGGCGGCTTGTGCGGCAAAAGAAACTCTGGAGTGTATTCGCTGCTCATCTCTTCTTTCCAAGAATAACCGAAACGTTGCTCCCGCCAAAAGCGAAAGAGTTGCTAAGGCACGTCGCTATGCGCTCTGCCACTTGGCCCTTCTTCACCAAGGGTATCATCTCACAAGCGCGATCCACGCTCCCAATTTCTGGATGCTGCGGCAAAACATTCTGCGGGTTATATTTTCCCGAAAGCGCAAGCCAGCACAGCGCCGCCTCCAACGCTCCCGACGCACCAAGCGCGTGACCCAAAAATGGTTTTGTCGAGCTGCAGGGCGGGATCTTCTCGCCGAACACCGTCGCCACCGCGTGGCTCTCCATCGCGTCGTTGTCCTGCGTCCCCGTCCCGTGCAAATTTATGTAGTCAATTTCTTCGGGAGAAAGCCCTGCGTCTGCGAGAGCCTCGCGCATCGCCGCCTCTGCACCTTTCCCTTCGGGCTCGGGCGAGGTCAGGTGATACGCGTCCGAAGATTCGCCAACACCCAAAACTAAAATTTCTTCGCTCTCAGGGAAGGGCACTTTCGACGCCACAAACATCGCCGCACCTTCGCCCACATTTATCCCGTCGCGCTCCGCAGAAAGTGGAGAAGAAACTTTTTTAGAGATCAACCCAAGCGACTCGAAACCCGCTTGCACAAACGGCGCAAACGAATCGGTGCCACCAACCACCACCGCGTCGCACATTCCCGTGGCTATCAATCGCTTCGCCGACGCGAAGGCTTTTCCCGCCGAGCTACACGCTGTGGAAACTGCATAGGCTGGACCTCCTATCCCCAACTCTCTCTTGGCAAATTCTGCTTGGTTCCCGAGATCTAAATATTGCGGACTCAGACGCGTCTTGCCTTCGCTCGCCACGTAGTCGCGCATCTCGCTCTCCGCCTCTAAAATTGCGGCGTTGCTGTTGCCGATGACCACTCCGATTCGCTCGGCGCCAAATTCTTTTTTCACGAACTCGATGTGCTCGGCAATCTGCTTCAGGCAGGCGAGCATCAGTCGATTTGCACGCGTATCAAATTTCTTGTCCGCTATCGTCGGCAATTCCCCATGCACGATGCCCGATGGAGCCCCGTTGCACACCGTGAGCGGCAGCAAGGGAACATCCGCAAAGAAACGCGACGCCAGCTCTTCGCGCGAACAACCTTGCGCGGTCACAACACCTGGAGGCGAGAGAAAGCATTTCGTGGAACTCATGGCAAAAGTGTCATCGTGTATTCGTAATCTCTAACAAAATTCCTAAACACTACGGTCTCAGAAAACATCGGCGATTGCGCGTCAGAAAAATCTATCTCAACGACGAGCTCATCCTTGAAGAAAAGTTTTCTAACACGTTTTCCATCTTCGTTCGAATCCTCGATGCGCGCCTCCGCAGGCAGTGTTTGCGCTATCGAATCCAACGGAAAAAACATCAGCTCAATGTCCCACAGTGCATACTGCATATTCTCGCGAGCGATCTCCGGAAGCAGCTTTGATGCGGATTGCGTGAGCTCGTCGTCCGCCGAAAGTTTTGCCGTAAATATCCGCCCAATCTCGCTCGTCGCAGAGACCACAAGCTCCTGCTGCGTCC
>JAJQAH010000059.1 GCA_021203885.1 Oscillospiraceae bacterium
TTATAATTATAAACTTGCAAAATAGCAAGTAAAATGTCAAAAAAGTTTCGATAAAATGAAAGAAAATTTTAAAAAGTTTCAGATTTGTCTTTCTCTGCAAAATATGATACCATACATATTTGAGAATTAACGAAGGGCGGCTGGATCTTGAAGGAATTCGTGGTCGGAAAAAACGACGCCGGGCAGCGGCTCGACCGCTGGCTTTCCAAAGCCGTCCCTCTTCTCCCGGCGCCCCTGGCGCAGAAATACATCAGGATCAAGCGGGTCAAACTCAACGGGAAAGGGGCGGCCCGGGATACGAGACTTCGGGAAGGCGATCTCCTCCAGCTGTATATCAACGACGAGTTCTTTGAGAAGGCGGGAGAGGATAACGCCTTTCTTGCGGTCCGCGACCCCCGGCTCTCCGTTCTGTACGAGGATGATTCGCTTCTTTTATGCGATAAGCCCCCGGGGCTTCTGTGCCATCCGGACCGGAACGAGCATGTGGATACCCTGATCACGTACATTCAGGCGTATCTGTATCAAAAGAAGGAGTGGGACCCGGAGGCGGAGGCGTCTTTCGCCCCCAGCCTGTGCAACCGCATCGACCGCAATACGGGCGGGATCGTCATCGCGGCCAAGACGGCCGAGTGCCTGCGCGTGATCAACCGGAAGATCCGCGGCCGGGAAGTGGAAAAGCGGTATCTGGCCGCGGCGCGGGGCACCATGGATCCCCCGGAGGGAAAACTGGAGAGCACCCTGGTCCGCGATCCCGGAAAAAACAGGACCCGGCCGGACGGCGGAGCCGGCACGGCGGGCAAGACCGCCGTCACGGAGTACCGGACCCTGGCCTGCCGGGACGGCCTGTCCCTGCTGGAGTGCCGGCTTCTGACCGGGCGCACCCACCAGATCCGGGCCCAGCTGGCAGCGGCCGGCTGTCCGCTGCTGGGCGACCGGAAATACGGGGGCGACGGCGGGAACCGGGGCCGGAACTTTCAGGCGCTGTATTCCTACCGGCTGGCCTTTCATTTCACTTCCGACGCCGGCTCTCTCAGCCGCCTGAACGGACGCAGCTGGCAGGTGGATCACGTGGATTTCGCCGGGGAATATTTCCCGGATTTCTCCCTGGAAGACATCCCGCCGTGGCCGGCCGATACACCCTGAGGAGGTTTTTGTATGTATGATTATCTGATCGTCGGATCCGGACTGTACGGCGCCGTCTTCGCACGCGAAGCCGCGGACGCGGGCAGAAAGGTGCTGGTCGTCGAAAAGCGGCCGCACGTCGGCGGAAACGTCTACACCGAACCGACGGAAGGGATCCACGTCCATGTATACGGCGCCCATATCTTTCACACCAACGACGAGATGGTGTGGAATTACATCACCCGGTTCGCCGACTTCAACCGGTTTACCAACTCACCGGTGGCGAATTTTCACGGGGAGCTGTATTCCCTTCCTTTCAATATGTACACCTTCAATAAAATGTGGGGCGTGGTCACGCCGCAGGAGGCGGAGGCCAAGATCGAGGAACAGCGCGGCGAGATCACCGGCGAGCCGAAGAACCTGGAGGAACAGGCGATCTCTCTCGTGGGCCGTGATATTTTCGAGAAGCTGGTAAAGGGGTATACGGAGAAGCAGTGGGGCCGGGACTGCAGGGACCTGCCCGCCTTCATCATCCGGCGGCTGCCCGTCCGGCTGACTTTCGACAACAACTACTTCAACGCCGCCCATCAGGGGATCCCCATCGGCGGGTATACCCGGATGGTGGAGAATCTGCTGTCCGGCATCGAGGTGCGGCTGAACACGGATTATCTGCAGGACCGGCAGGCGCTGGACGCCCTGGCGGAGAAGACGGTCTACACAGGCCCAATCGACGCCTTCTTTGACTGCCGGCTCGGCCCTCTGGAGTACCGCTCCGTCCGGTTTGAGACCGAGACGCTGGATATGCCCAATTTCCAGGGCAACGCGGCCGTCAACTACACCGACCGGGAGACGCCCTGGACCAGGATCATCGAACACAAGTGGTTCCAGTTCGGAAAGGACGACGAGGGCCGGGATCTTCCAAAAACGGTCATCAGCCGGGAATACAGTTCGGAGTGGAAACCGGGTGAGGAGCCGTACTACCCCGTCAACGACGAGAAAAACGCCCGGCTGTACGAACGGTATAAAGAACTGGCGGACGGTGAGGAAAACATCATCTTCGGCGGCCGCCTGGGCGAGTATAAATATTACGATATGGATCAGGTGATTGCGGCCGCACTGAAGCGCAGCGCCGGGGAGCTCGGGAAGATCTGACCGTTCCGCCCCGGGACGCAGCCCCGGCGCATGGAGACAGCGAAAAAGACGGGGCCGGCCGAAAGCTTGGCTGGTCCCGTCCCTTCTGCAGATTTTTTTCGCCGGGTGATCGTTTTTCGTCCGGCGGAAGACCGCCAAGGGACAGAAAGCGATGCCGGCAGCCGGTTACTGTACCGGGTAGAAGCCGGAAGGCTCCTCGGACAGATTGATCATGATGTTCTTCATCTGGGTGTAATGCTCCAGGATGACCTTGTGGGTCTCCCGGCCGATGCCGGAGTTCTTGTATCCGCCGAAAGGCGCGCCCTCCGGAATGGAATTGTAGGTGTTGACCCAGATGCGTCCCGCCTCAATTCCGCGGCTGACACGGATCGCGCGGTTGATATCACGGGTCCAGACCGCGCCGCCCAGCCCGTAGTTGCTGTCGTTCGCCATCTTGATGACTTCTTCTTCATCCCTGAATTTGATGATGCAGGCGACCGGCCCGAAGATCTCCTCCTGCGCCACGCGCATATCGTTGTTCACATCCACCAGCAGAGTGGGCTGCATAAAGAAACCATTGGCCATGGCGCCGTCCATGATCCGCTCGCCGCCGCATGCGACCCTGGCTCCTTCCTCCTTGCCGATGTCGATATAGGAAAGGATCTTTTTGATCTGGGTCTCGCTGATCTGTGAGCCCATCTGCGTGTTCGGATCCATGGGATCGCCGACTTTGATCTTGTTGAACGCTTCCACCGCTTCCTCCACGAAGCGGTCGTAGATCCCCTCCTGCACGAAGACACGGGAACCGGCGCAGCAGACCTGGCCCTGGTTGAACAGGATGCCCAGCTGCAGACCGTCCATGGCCATGTCCCATTTACAGTCGTCAAAATAGATGTTCGCGCTCTTGCCGCCCAGTTCCAGCGTGGCGGGGATCAGCCGCTCGGCGGCGGCGCAGGCCACACAGCCGCCCACATCGGTGGAACCGGTAAAGGCCAGCTTGCTGAAGCCCGGATGATCCAGAATATACTGGCCGGATTTCGAACCGGAGCCCGTGATCACGTTGATAACGCCCGCGGGCACCTCTTTCTCGATCAGCTTCATGAACTCCAGGACGCTCAGCGGTGTCTCGCTGGAGGGCTTGAATACCGTGCAGCATCCGGCCGCCAGCACCGGGGCCAGTTTCCAGGCGGCCATCAGGAACGGGAAGTTCCAGGGGACGATCTGTCCCACGACGCCGATCGGCTCTTGGAGCACGATGGACAGCGTGTCATTTCCAAGCAAATTGGCACTGCCTTCATCCGCCAGGATGCAGGCCGCGAAATAGCGGAAATGGGCCGATGCGTAGGGAACGTCGATCGTCATCGTCTCCCGGATCGGCTTTCCGTTGTCCATGGATTCCACGGTGGCCAGGTACTCCGCGTTTTCGTCGATAATATCCGCGATTCTGTTCAGGATGGCGGCGCGTTCCCTCTCCGTGGAGTTTTTCCAGCTGTCGAAGGCCTTCCATGCGGCATCCACGGCGAGATCCACGTCGTACTCCGTCGCCTGCGCGCAGGACGCCAGCACCTCGCCCGTGGCCGGGTTTCTGGTCTCGAAAGTCGCGCCGTCGGTCGCGGCGCGCCACTCGCCGTCGATGAACAGCCCGTATTTTTCCTGAAGACTTACGTTTGCCATAATACAACAAACCTCCCAATCTAGCTTTGAAA
>JAJQAH010000033.1 GCA_021203885.1 Oscillospiraceae bacterium
CAATAACCTAACCAAAAGTTATGGGTTTTTAGAGTTCCCTCTTGCATTTCACCGCGCCCCGTGATAGAATCTTGGCAAAGAGGAAAATTCCCTTTCTGAGAAACGGCAGTTCGTTTCAGGGTATTTCCCCTAAAATTTTCCTGGTATGCTCCCAGCTACGACTTGATATTTCCCAGGTTCGGCGGTGGGAGCACTTTGTATGCTTATCCTACTATTCATTTAAATCAGGGAGGTACTTTTGTATGAAAAAAATAATTGCTCTTCTAATTGCCCTTGTCATGATCCTGGCGCTCGCGTCCTGCGGAGAAAGCGAAGAAAGCAGCAGCAGCACCAGCACCAGCAGCGAGACGAGCAGCAGTGAAAGCGGAAACACCGACGAGAAGATCTACGTCGGCCATATCTGTGACCTGACCGGCGTGGAGACCATGACCGGTCAGGAAGCCCAGCGTGCGATGGATTTTGCTGCGAAGATCATTAATGAGGACGGCGGAATCGACGGGCGCGAAGTGGAAGTCATTACCATGGATGCGCAGAACAGCTCCTCCACCGCGGCTGACGTTGCCAGACAGCTGGTGGAAAATAACCATGTAGCCGCTATTTTCGGGCCCACCCAGGTCGGCCATAAAACCGCCGTGGGCTCCTATGCCTCCGAAGCAAAAGTCCCGGTGATCTACTATAACGGCACACCGGAAGAGATCGTCGATGAAAATGATTACGTCATTGCCTCCGGCGGCAGCACCAATCAGATGCCCACCGCCATGGCGGATTATATGTACAATGAACTGGGCTTCCGCGAGATCAACACGATCGCTCAGGAGAATACCGGCGGTGAGGACTACATGCAGCCGCTGATCGATAAATTCGAGGAACTGGGCGGCACTGTGGTGTCCAGTCAGTGGGTCCCCACCGATGAAGGCGACACGTCCGCCTATCTGCTGAACCTGCCGGATGCCGACTGCCTGGTCGGCTGGCTGTCCGGCTCCCAGGCCATCAACCTGTGGACACAGTGGTACGAACTGGGCATCTATGAACGGATGCCCATGTACGGCTGCACCCACGGCGGCTTTACGGATTATTTCATTACCGATGAGCTGGCCTCTAGCCGCCCGGAAGTAGTGGATGCCATGCTGGAGAACACCATCGTTCCCGTCACGTACTCCATGTCTCTGGAAAACAAGGAAAACGATGAATTTACGGAGAGATGGAAAGCGGAATACGGTGATACGGAGCAGAACACGAACCTGCCGGGCGCCTGTTTCTCTGCAATGCTGTTATTTAAATACGGCGTGGAAGGCAACGGCGGCAGCACCGAGCCGGAATCCCTGTTAAAGGCTATCCAGGAAGTGGATCTGGACACACCGGAAGGCCATATATACTTCACGAACTCCCGTATTGCCGTCCGCGATGTGTATATCTGTAAGCTGACCCGGCTGGATGACGGCGGGTTCTCCTATGATCTGCTGAAAACCTACGATCACGTTTCTCCTGACGGATTTTAATTGATCTAAAAAACGGCCGGGAGACCGCAGCGCGGATACCGCTGCGGTCTCCCTTTATTTTCCCCGTCGTTTCGGGAATCGTTTCCCCGATGTTCAGCAGCGCGGCTCTTTTGCGGATAGAAAACCGTTGCGGACGCCGGCGGACTTATGGTATAATTGTCATGCCGCTCATATCGGGCGCGCAAGTTCTCGCAAGGAAGGGATCTTTTTGTTTTCAGATCTGCTGACCGTTGCCGGCCAGGTGCTGACACTTTTCCTGCTGATGGCCGTCGGTTTTACTTTTGCAAAACTGAAATGGTTTACCGAAGAAGCCAGCAGTCAGATGACAAAGCTGATCATATATGTCGTCGGCCCGTGCATCATCATCACGAGGCTGCAGATCAGCGCCAGCAGCGAACTGGTCAATACCATGCTGCTGACCGTGCTGGCCATGGCTCTGACCTATATCATCATGATCCCCCTGTCCTTTCTTTTATTTCGCAAGGAGCCGGCGGACACCCGGGTCGTCCATCGTTTCGGTATCATATATTCCAACAACAGTTTTATGGGGCTTCCTCTTCTGGCCGGCGTACTGGGGGACGACGCGCTTCTCTTCGGGGCCCTCTCCATGCTGGTCTTCTCCCTGTTCCAGTGGACCCACGGCGTCCTGACCATGGGCGGACGCATCAGCGTCAAAAGCGCGATCCTGAACCCCGGCATTATCAGCATCATCATCGGGGTGGTTTTCTTTGCGGTCGGCTTTCAGATCCCGTCGCCGATCTATAACGCCATGGATTTCATGAGCGACCTGAACACCCCTCTGGCCATGTTCATTATCGGCGCGCAGATGGCCAGAAGCGACCTTTTAAGCGTGCTGAAAAAGCCCAGGTTGTATCTGTGCTCCGCCATAAAACTGCTTTTTGTGCCGGCGCTGACCTGCGTGATCATTCTCCCCTTAAATCTGCCTCCGCTGGCCTACTGCGCGGTCGTCATTCTTTCCGCGTGTCCCACCGCCGGCATGACATCCATGTTCTCCCAGCAGTTTAAGCGGGATGAGACAACGGCGGCTCAGATGGTCACGCTTTCCACGCTGCTCAGTCTGATCACGCTGCCGGTCTTCGCCGTGCTGGCCCGAACCATTTCAGGCCTCGGGTGATTTGCGCCCATTTCGGGCCTGCCGGAAAACACAAAACAGGAGGAATATCCCATGACGGAACAGGAACTGGTGGAAGCCGCTTTCAGTATGCAGGAGCGGGCGTACGCGCCGTACTCCGCTTTCCCCGTGGGCGCAGCTCTGCTGTGCCGGGACGGCTCTCTTTTTACCGGGTGCAATGTGGAAAATGCAGCGTACGGCTGCACAGTCTGCGCCGAGCGCGTGGCCGCCTGGAAGGCCGTCAGCGAGGGGCACCGCTCCGACTGGACCATGCTCGCCGTTGCGGGTACGGGTGAAGATTTCTGCTGGCCCTGCGGTTCCTGCCGGCAGGTCCTGCATGAATTCTGCCCGGATCTGATCATCCTGGCCGCAAACCGGGACCACGAATACCGGAAGGTCTCTCTGGAGCAGCTACTGCCCCATGCTTTCGGCCAGGACCGGCCGGACTGAAAAAACATCTAAGTGCTCAAAAGGGCCGGAGTCAGTTTTTTGACCCCGGCCCTTTTTTGCCTGTTGTTTCCCTTACTTTTTGTCGCCGATATTCTCAACGTTGTCCTTGATGTCCTCTGCGGCAGTCTCAATATCATCGGCGGCATCGGAGATCTTCTGGGAAGCATCGTCCTCCGCGGCTGCAACCTCTTCGTCCGAGATGTTGTTGGCGGACTTGATCTCCTCGATCTTTTGATTGTTCTGGTCGATCTTCTCCTTCGCGGCCGTGATCTGGTCGCATGAGGCCCTGAAGTCCTCGTCGGGAGCGGTTCCATGAAGCTCGTAATATTTCTCCCCGATTGCGCTGTAAGCTTTGCGGATGCTGCTCTCCGAACTGGCGTTATTCGCCCTCAGTTTCGCGATTTCGGCCAGTTCCTTGGACTTGGCTACTCCCGCATGCGCCAGGTCGCTGACCTGATCCTTGATCTTATTTAAATCAACCATGTTCCTTCCCCCGGCGCTTCCCCGCGCCGGGGCACACCTCCTTATTTTGATTTTTTTCGGCCGGATCCGTTTTTCCGGCCGTTTTTCTTTGCCTTGGCATTATTCTATAGGATTACAGTCTTTTTTGCAAGTTTTTTCGCCGGAAGATCCGTTTTCCCCCCGCAGGATCTCTTCCAGCGCCCCGGTCAGCGCGTCCATCTCCTGTTCGGTGCCCACACTGATGCGCAGCCAGTCTCGGATCTCATCCTTGTCCCACCGGCGCACGAGGATCCCGCGCTGCCGCAGTTCGTCGAAGATCTCCTCCCCGGACCTGGCGGGATGCCGGACAAAGAGGAAATTGCTGCTGGATGGACATACCTCGAATCCCATTTTCTTCAAAACACCGTCGATCCTGTCCCGGGTCGCCATGACCTTCTGCCTGGTGGTCTCAAAATACGCGGTGTCCCGCAGAGCCGCCGCGGCCGTCGCCTGAGC
Organism: Oscillospiraceae bacterium; assembly: GCA_021203885.1. Classification (GTDB taxonomy): domain Bacteria; phylum Bacillota; class Clostridia; order Oscillospirales; family Oscillospiraceae; genus JAJPXI01. The sequence continues at coordinate 4,039 of JAJQAH010000033.1, forward strand.
CAGGCGGTCCACCGTATAGGAGTTGAAAGAATCCCGGACCTGGCGCAGAGCACAGATCAGGTTCTCCTGGCCCAGCGCGAATCCCACCCGCAGGCCGGCCAGCGAGCGGGATTTGGAGAGGGTCCGCACCACCAGCAGGTTTGGAAAGTCGCCGATCAGGGGCAGGGCGCTTTCCGCTCCGAAATCCACATAGGCCTCGTCCAGGATCACGACGGCGTCCGGGTTGGCCGCCGCGAGTTTTTTCACTTCCTCCCGGCTGACCGCGATGCCCGTGGGGGCGTTGGGATTGGCCAGCACGACGCCGCCGTTGTCTCCGTACATTTTTTCCAGCGGCACCGAAAGATCCGGGTTCATGTCCACCGGGCGGCAGCTGAGCCCGAAATAATCGATGAAGACCGGATAGAAACTGTAGGTGATCCGGGGAAAGACCACCGGCCTCTCCGGGTCGAAAAATGCCTGGAAGGCAAAAGCCAGGATCTCATCCGAGCCGTTCCCGCAGAATACCTGTTCCGGCCGGACGCCCCAGCAGCCGGCTGCGGCCGCGCACAGCTCCGTGCACTCCGGGTCCGGATACAGGCGGAGGTCGGCGTCCGCCTTCTCCCGCGCGGCCCGCATCGCATCGGGCGACGGGGGATACGGATTCTCATTGGTATTCAGTTTGATCCATCTGCCGTCCTGGGGCTGCTCCCCCGGTACATACGGCTCCAGATCCTGTATGCGTCTGCTCCAATATTCCTTCATTTTTCCCTCTTGCGGACTCCCGCTGCCGCGGGGTGCCCGCTTTCCTTTCTTCCTGTCCGGTTCCAAGCCCCGTCCCGCTTACGTCTCCCCGCGGGAGACGTACGTGATCATCTTCTCCATCTTCGACCTCGGCTGCATCATTTCACGGCCGCAGGTCAGGCAGCGCATCCGGAAGTCCATGCCCACGCGCAGAACCTCCCATTTCCGGCCGCCGCAGGGATGATCCTTTTTCAGGGTCACGATGTCACCCACACGGATATCCATCGCCCTTACACCTTCTCCCCGTTTTCCCGTCTCTTCTTTACGGCTTCCCAGTAAGCTCTGGCGGCCTGCTCCGCCTTGTTGGCGCCGTAATGATAATACGTCCTGCCGGTCAGTTCGTCGGGCAGATACTGCTGCTCCACCCAGTCGTCCGGGTAATCGTGGGGATACAGATACCCCTGTTCCCGCTCCATCCCGGCGGAGTCCGCGTGGATATTCTGCAGATGCCTGGGGACGTCCCCGGTCTTTCCCCCGCGCACATCCGCCATGGCATCGTCCAGCGCCACGTGCGCGGTATTGGATTTCGGCGCCGTGGCCATCAGCACGGCCGCGTCCCCCAGCGGGATCCGGGCCTCCGGCAGGCCCAGCATATCCGCGGCATCCACGCAGGCCTTCACGATGGGGATGATCTGCGGCCAGGCCAGCCCCACGTCCTCGCAGGCGATGACCATCAGCCGCCGGCAGGCGGAGATCAGGTCGCCGGCCTCCAGCAGCCTGGCCAGATAGTGGCAGGCCGCGTCCGGATCGGAACCGCGGATGGATTTCTGAAGGGCGGAGAGAAGGTCGTAGTGCGCGTCCCCGTCCCTGTCGTACCGCACGGCCGAGCGCTGGGCCACGGTCTCCGCGTCCGCCATCGTGACCTGAAGCTTCCCGTCCTTTTCCACGGCGGTGTTCAGAAGCAGCTCCACGGCGTTCAGCGCCTTGCGCACATCCCCGCCGCAGGCGGAGCTGATAAAGTCCCGGATCTCGTCCGACACCACGGCTTCCGTTCCCAGCCGTTCGGACATCAGCGTGATGCCCCGGTCCACTGCCGGACGGACCTCCGCCGGCGTCAGCTGCTTGAACTCGAAAATGGTGCAGCGGGAGAGCAGGGCGTTATAGATATAAAAGTAGGGGTTTTCCGTCGTCGACGCGATCAGGGTCACGTCGCCGCGCTCGATGACCTCCAGCAGCGCCTGCTGCTGTTTTTTATTGAAGTACTGGATCTCGTCCAGATAGAGAAGGACGCCGTTGGGCGCCAGCATGGTGCCCACGTCGGCGATGACCTCCTTGATATCGCTGAGGGAGGCCGTGGTGGCGTTGATCTGGCGCAGCGCCCGGCCCGACTGCCGGGCGATGATGCCGGCCACGGTGGTCTTGCCGGTACCGGACGGCCCGTAAAAGACCAGGTTCGGAATATCCCCCTTTTCGATCAGCCGGCGCAGCAGTCCGTCCCGGCCGAGGATGTGTTCCTGTCCCGCCACGTCCTCGAGAGACTGGGGCCGGATCTCGTCAGCCAGAGGCCGGTAACCCATCTTTTCCGTCTCCTCTCCCGGTCCGTTCATGCTTCCGCTTTCGGTTTGACGATCAGGTTGATCAGCTTGTTTTTGACCAGAATGACCTTGACGATCTCCATCCCGGCGGTGAATTTCTGCACTTTGGCGTCTTTCATGGCCTCGTCCACCAGGTAATCCTGCTCACTGTCCAGCGGCGCGGTGATCGTGGCCCGCAGCTTGCCCCCGATCTGGACGGCGATGGTGACCTGCGAGTCGACCGTCTTGCTCTCGTCATAGACCGGCCAGCTCTGCATGCAGATCATATCTTCCCCGTATCCCAGCCGCTCCCACAGCTCCTCGGTAATATGGGGCGCGAAGGGGCAGAGAAGCAGGAGCAGCGCCTTAAAGTCGCCCCTGGAACAGCCGTTGGCGTAAAAATCGTTGACCAGCGCCATCATCGCGGCGATCGCCGTGTTGAATTTCATGGCCTCGATATCGCCGGATACCTTCTTGATCGTCTTGTGCACGGCGCTTTCGTTGGCGGATGAGTACTCCTCCTGATCCGTCAGCTGATCGGCCAGGTTCCACACGCGGTCCAGAAACCGCTTGCAGCCCTTGACCCCGTTGTCGCTCCAGGCGGCCGCCTTCTCGAAGTCCCCGATGAACATGATATACGTGCGCATCGTGTCGGCCCCGTACTGGGCGATGACGTCGTTGGGATTGACCACATTTCCCCTGCTCTTGGACATCTTCTCCCCGCCCTCGCCCAGGATCATGCCGTGGCTGGTCCGCTTCGCGTAGGGTTCCTTGGTCGGCACCACGCCGATGTCGTACAGGAATTTATGCCAGAACCGGCTGTAGAGCAGGTGCAGGGTGGTGTGTTCCATGCCCCCGTTGTACCAGTCCACCGGCATCCAGTAGTCCAGCGCCTCCCGGGAAGCCAGGGCTTCCGAATTATGCGGGTCCGTATACCGCAGGAAATACCAGCTGGAGCCGGCCCACTGGGGCATCGTGTCGGTCTCCCGGCGGGCGGGGCCTCCGCAGCGGGGGCAGGTGGTCTGCACCCAGTCCGTCATGGCGGAGAGGGGGGACTCGCCGGTCTCGGTCGGCTCGTAGGATTCCACCTCGGGCAGCAGCAGCGGAAGGTCTTTCTCGTCCATGGGCACCCACCCGCAGTTGTCGCACCAGATCATGGGTATGGGTTCACCCCAGTAACGCTGGCGGGAAAATACCCAGTCGCGCAGCTTGTAGTTGACCTTCTCCCGGCCGATCCCGTGCTCCTCCAGCCACTGGATCATGACCGGAATGGCCTGTTTCACCGTCAGTCCGTCCAGGAAGCCCGAATTGACCATGATCCCCGTGTCGTCCTTGGCAGTGAAGGCCTCCTTCTGCACGTCGACGCCGCCGGAGACCACCTCGATGATCTCGCAGCCGAATTTTTTCGCGAAGGCCCAGTCGCGGCTGTCGTGGGCCGGCACAGCCATAATGGCGCCCGTGCCGTAGGAGGCCAGTACGTAATCCGAAATAAAAATGGGGATCTCCCGCCCGTTGACCGGATTGACCGCCTGCACGCCCTCCAGTCGGACGCCGGTCTTCTCCTTGTCGGCGGCCAGTTCGGTACGCTCGAAATCCGACTTGCGGGCCGCTTCGGCCACATAGGCCTTCACCGCATCCGCGTTCTTCAGAACGGGCATCCATTTTTCCACATATTCGTGTTCCGGGGAAATGACCATATAGGTGGCTCCGAACAGCGTGTCCGGCCGGGTGGTGAACACCACGATATCGTCCCCGGTCGTGGCCCGGAACGTGACTTCCGCGCCTGTGGAACGTCCGATCCAGTTCCGCTGCTGGATCTTGACCCGTTCGATGTAATCCACGTCATCCAGGTCGTCGATCAGCCTCTGGGCGTATTCGGTGATCTTCAGCATCCACTGGCTCTTCTCCCTGCGCACCACCGGGGAGCCGCACCGCTCGCACACGCCGTCCACCACTTCCTCGTTGGCCAGAACGCATTTGCAGGATGTGCACCAGTTGACCGGCATGGTGGCCTTGTAGGCCAGGCCGTGCTTATACATCTGCAGAAAGATCCACTGGGTCCATTTGTAGTACTCCGGGTCGGTGGTGTTGACCACCCGGTCCCAGTCGAAGGAATAGCCCAGCATCTGAAGCTGCCGGTTGAAATTCTCGATGTTCTCCCGGGTCACCTGAGCCGGATGCACATGGTTCTTGATCGCGTAATTCTCCGTGGGCAGGCCGAACGCGTCATACCCGATGGGGAACAGGACATTATAGCCGTCCATGCGCTTTTTGCGCGCGATCACGTCCATGGCCGTATAGGGCCTGGCGTGGCCCACATGCAGGCCCTGCCCGGAAGGATACGGGAACTCCACCAGCACGTAATATTTTTCTTTTTTGGAACCGGTCTCGGCGGCGAACACCTTCTCCTTCAGCCATCTTTCCTGCCATTTCGCCTCAATACCGGAAAAATCATACTTCACCGTTACCACCGTCCTGCTCATCCGCGGCATCCGGGACCGCGACCCGTTCCGCGTCCTGCCACAGGCGCTCCAGATCATAGAACTCCCGGGCCTCCTCATTGAATATGTGGACGACGACGGCGGAGAAATCCAGCAGCACCCATGTGCCGTCCCTGTGTCCCTCCACATGATAAGGCTCCTCACCGAGGGCCTTGAGCGTCTCCGTACAGGCGTCGGACAGCGCCTTGATCTGGGTGGACGAGGTGCCCGTGCAGATCACGAAGTAATCCGCCAGCGTGGTCAGATCCGAGGTCTTCAGCACCTGGATATCATGTCCCTTTTTACTCTTCAATGCCGTTACGATCTCACGGACCAGCTGATCTGCCTGCATCATAAGTGTTTTCTCCCTTCAAAAATCATTTTTTCTCTTCTATTCCCCGCAAAAGGAAATCCCTCATATGCTCCGTATCCGGGTGGAGCGCTCTTCCGCCCTTCTCCGCGTCCTCTATGCTCATTTCCGCCCCCATCAGCAGGGCCGCGTCCAGATCCTCATAGGCCAGGCTCCGGATCCGCTCCACGCCCGGGAAGTCCCGGCTCGGCTCAATATAGTCGGCCAGGTACAGGATCTTCTCCAGCGGGCGCATGTCGGCCCGCCCGGTGGTATGCCACATAATGGCCTGTACCACGTCCTCCTTCTCGCCGAAGACGTTTTTGGCCAGCAGCGCGCCGGTCTTCGCGTGAAGCAGTTTTTCGTTCTCCAGCTCGTATTTGTCCAGCGTAAAGTGGAATTTTTCGCATACCTTTTTGTGTTCCGCCACGCTGAAATACTTGGTGCAGTCGTGGAGGATGCCGGCCCGTTCCGCCGGGATCTCCTCCGCGCCCCAGCGCCGTGCCAGGCGGACGGCCTCCTCCGCCGTGCCGTGCACGTGGGGGATCCTCCGGGCTTTGATCATGGAATCGGACACCGCTCTCAGATCCGGCAGGTCCAGATCCGTCAGCGGTTTTTCCACACCGTACAGATGGCGGCCCAGGATATAGCCCCATACCGGCGGCCAAAGGCCCTCGCCGGTGCCCTGTTCCCGGATCCTGCTGGACGAGATCTCCCGCACCTGAGGAAGCGGGATCAGCCGGACCCGGGCCCCGAACTTCTGTCTCAGAAGCTCCGCCTGGTCCTCCATGGGCGTCCCGTGCTCGCTCTCCGTGCGGTCGAAGGCCCCGATACAGGCCATTTTCATGATCTCATCCGGCTCCCGCCAGTCGGGAAGGGTCATAAACATATCGGTCCCCATCAGAAGCCAGAGCTCGTCGTCCGGATATTCCAGTCTGAGCTGCCGCAGCGTGTCGACGGTATAGCTCTTTCCTTCCCTGCGGATCTCCATGGAGGAGACCTCCACTATATCGGGCATGGCCATTCCGTCGGCCATCAGTTCCACCATATGCAGCCGCTGCTCCGGCGCGGCGCCGCCGGCGGTCTCCTTGTGCGGCGGGATCCCGGCGGGCATAAAAAGCAGCTTATCCAGCTCCAGCTGCTCCACGGCGGCCGCGGCGGCATCCATATGCCCGAGATGAGGCGGGTCAAAGGTCCCGCCGAATATTCCGATTTTCAAAAAAAAGCACCCCCCCGGCTCAGTCCAGTTTGATCCGCTTATCCCTGTCGATCGTATGGCTCTCCCTGTACAATACGAACCGGGAGCCGATGACCTGCACGACCTCGGCGCGGGCGGCCCGGGCGATCTCCTCGGCGGCCTCCCGGCTGGTCACGGGCGCGTTTTCCTGCACTTTCCCCTTGATCAGCTCTCTGGCTTCCAGGGCGCTGTCGGCCTGGGCGATCAGATTCTCCCCGATCCCTTCTTTTCCCACATAGAGGATGGTATCCAGGGAGTTGGCCATACCCCGCAGTCTGGCTCTCTGTCTGCTGGTCAGTTCCATCATTTTCTGTTTTCCTCCAGATATCCTTGAAGTTCTTCCGCAAACGCCCGCAGGGCTTTCCCCCTGTGGGACATCCGGTTCTTCTCCTCCGCCGTCAGCTGGGCGAAGGTCTTTCCCGTCTCCGGCACGAAGAAGACGGGGTCGTACCCGAACCCGCTCTCGCCGAGTGGTTCCCGGGTCAGCTCCCCCGGGCATGTTCCCTCGGCCGTCAGTACATCCCCGCCGGGGAATACGCAGCAGATCGCGCATACGAACATGCATCTGCGGTCGCTCTGATCTTCCATGTTTTTCAGCAGCAGCCGGGTGCGGCCCCGGTCATCCAGACCGGTGCCCCCGTACCGGGCGGAATAGACCCCCGGCGCGTCGCCCAGTGCTTCCACGCACAGGCCGGAATCGTCCGCAACGGCGGGGAGGCCGCTGGCCTTCGAGACCGCCTCCGCTTTCAGCCGGGCGTTCTCCTGAAAGGTGGTACCGGTCTCCTCCACCCGGACATCCACCCCCGCCTGGTCCTCCGACAGGATCTCCACGCCCGTTCCCGACAGGATCTCCCGGAACTCGGCCAGTTTATTTTGATTCCTGCTTGCCAGGATCAGCTGCACAGGTGCTCCCTCCCCGTTTCTCTCAGGTTGCAAGCGCCAGATCGAGGACCAGGGCACCCACCATCAGAGCCATCAGCACGGCGCCGAAGATCCGGAAAAAGCGGACATCTCTCGGATCCAGCTCCGCGTCCTCGTTCTGTTCCTTTTTGTTTCTTCTTTTCAGAAAGTAGTCCGGCCGCACCAGGCAGAAGAGTCCGAATACAAAGACTCCCAGAAATATAATATAGATCAAATCAGCGCCTCCGCCCAGGCTTTCGCGTCAAAGGGCTGAAGGTCGTCAGCGCCTTCGCCCAGGCCCACATATTTGACCGGCAGCCCCATCTCTTCCGCGATAGCCAGGACGATACCGCCCTTGGCGCTGCCGTCCAGCTTGGTCAGTACGATACCGGTCAGGTCCGTACTCTTCTGGAACTCCCTGGCCTGGACCAGTCCGTTCTGCCCGGTCGTGGCGTCCAGCACGAGGAGGTTCTCCCTGGCCGCGTCCGGGAGCTCCCGGTCGATCACCCGCGAGATCTTGCTCAGCTCGTTCATCAGGTTCTGCTTGTTGTGCAGCCGTCCGGCCGTATCCACCAGGACCACGTCCGCGTCTCTGGCTTTGGCTGCGCTCAGTGCGTCGAACACCACGGACGCCGGGTCGGCACCCTCGTTCTGTCTGACCAGACCGGCCCCCGTGCGCTCGGCCCAGACGGCCAGCTGGTCCGCGGCGGCCGCCCGGAACGTATCCCCGGCGGCCAGGATCACCTTTTTCCCGTCCTTCTTCATCCGCGCGGCCAGTTTCCCGATGGTCGTGGTCTTCCCCACGCCGTTGACCCCGACCATCATGACCACCGAGGGATGGGTGGACAGGTCCAGTTCCGGGGATGCACCCTGGAGCTTTTCGCACAGGATCCCGCACATGCATTCCCGGGCTTCCTCCGGCGTCTTGATCTTCTCCTCCGACACCTTTTCCCGCAGCTGCTCCACGGCCTGGGCGGCCGTTCCGGCGCCGGTATCTGCCAGGATCAGCGACTCCTCCAGATCGTCGTAGAACTCGTCGTCCAGCTGAGAAGAGCCGGAAAAGATCCCGATCTTTTTCATGCGGTCAAAAATTCCCATGTTTCCTCCTAATCAGCTGAGCTTCAGCTGCCGGTCCATCTCGTTCAGATTGATGGTCAGGATCCGGCTGACCCCCTGCTCCTGCATGGTGACTCCGTACAGGGCATCCGCTTCCTCCATGGTGCCCCGCCGGTGGGTGATCACGATGAACTGGGTCTTGTCGGCTAGCCGGCGCATATATCTGGCGAACCGCACCACGTTGGCGTCGTCCAGTGCGGCCTCGATCTCATCCATGACACAGAACGGCGTAGGCCGCACTTTCAGAATGGCGAAATACAGGGAGATCGCCACGAAGGCCCGCTCGCCGCCGGAGAGCAGCGAGATGGTCTTCAGCGCCTTGCCCGGCGGCTGGGCCCTGATCTCGATGCCGCTTCCCAGGACATCCTCCGGATCCTCGATCTCCAGCTCCGCCCGGCCGCCACCGAACAGGTCCCGGAAAGTCTGGGAGAACTCTTTCTGGATCAGATCCAGCTGCGTTGTGAAGATGTCTTTCATCTCCGCCGTCAGCTTGGATATGATCCCCTCCAGCTCCTTCTTGGACTTTCCCACGTCGTCCCGCTGGCCGGTCAGGTACTCATAGCGCTCACTGACCTGCTGATACTGCTCGATTGCGTCCAGGTTGATGTTCCCCAGGGCCGAGATCTCCCGCTTCAGCTCGTTGATGCGCCGCTGCGCTTTTTTCATATTTTCGATCCCGACCCGCTGCTGCAGCGCGGCCTCATGGGACAGTTCGTAGGTATCCCACAGCTTGTCGAGGATCTGTCTCTCCTCCATGGTGGCGGAAGTCTTTTTCTGCTCCAGCGCAGACACGTTCCGCTCCATATCCAGAAGTTCTCCGTTCTTCTCCCGGCTCTCTTTCTCCGCCCGGGTCCGCAGTGCCTCCAGGTCCAGACGCTCCCGGTTCAGCGTTTCCAGCTCCTCTTCCTTTTCCCGGCAGCTGCCGCGGAGCTTTTCCGCCGTCTCGTTCTTTTCCCGGATCTGCGTCTCCAGGTCCTCGTTGGTCCGCTGCAGCTGGGCGGCCAGATTGTCCCGGGTCTCCCGGTCGCTTTCGATGCCCTGCCGCAGCCGCTCCAGCTCGCCGACGGACTCCTCCAGCCGGGACTGCTCCTCCCGCAGCGCATCCAGGCGCGCCTCCGTGGCGGCCTGCTCGCTGAGAAGGCCCTGACGCTGCTCCCGCAGGTCTTTCTGGCCCTGGCGGTTCCCCTCTTCCTGCTCGTGCAGGGCGGCGGCAGTCCCTTCCAGTTCCTCCACGCGTTCCCGCGCCTTCCGGGTATCCTCCTCGTTGCGCCCGCTCCGCTCCCGGATCTGCCGGCTCTCTGCCCGCAGTGCTTCCTCTCTCGCGTCCAGCTCCGCGCTCTGCGCCTCGCAGGCGGTCAGGCGTTCCCGGATCGTCAGGATCTGGTCCTCCTTCTCCCGCTTCCGCGCCGCGGCGTCTTCCAGTTCCCGCGCGGCGGCGTCCGCTTCCGTTTTGGCCTTTTTCAGCGTCTCTTCCGCTTCCGCCAGCTCCTGCCGGGTCGTCTCCTCCTGGCCGCGCAGGCGCTTCAGCTCGTTGGCCCGGGAGATGATCCCCGCATTTTTGCCGGCCGAACCGCCGGTCATGGATCCCCCCGCGTTCAGCACCTGTCCGTCCAGCGTCACGATCTTGAATCTGCTTGAGTATTTGCGGGACACGGCCGTAGCACTGTCCAGGTCCTCGGCGATCAGCACCCGCCCCAGCAGGTTGGAAACGACCGCCCGGTATTCATCATCGAATTCGATCAGGTTTTCGGCGATGCCCAGGATCCCGTCCTCGCCGAGGGCGCCCGTGTCCCGGAAGCGGGAACTCTGCATGGAGGGCATGGGCAGGAAAGTGGCCCGTCCGCCGTCCCCGTTTCTTAAAAACCGGATGGCGGTTTTCGCGGACTCGTCGGAGTCCGTCACCACATGCTGCATGGCGCCGCCCAGGGCCGTCTCTATGGCTGTCGTATATTGATCCGGCACCCGAAGCAGTTCGGCCACCGGGCCCCGGATCCCTTTCAGCGTTCCTTTCTCCGCCGCGGACATGACCGTTTTGACCGCTTTGGAGAAACCCTCGTGGAGTTTTTCCATCTCGGACAGCAGACGGATGCGGTCGCTCAGGCGGTTCTCTTTCATATTCAGTTCGCCCTGCGCCTTTTCGGCCTCCTCCGCCTTCTTCCGGCGCTGCTCCAGGCGCGCGGTGTGGCCGGCGATGACGTTGTCCAGCTCCACGCTTTCTTCCAGGGCGTTTTCCAGCTGTTCCGAAACGGACCGGGCCTGTTCATCCGCCTGCCGTTTCTTTTCCTCCAGCGTCTTCAGGTCCCCGGCGACCGCCTGATCCCGGTCCAGCAGCTCCTGCGCCGCGGCCGCCAGCGCGGACAGGAGGGATCTGGCTTCCGCCTCGGAGGCGCTGCCCGCCTCGACCTGCCGGCGGAGCTCCTCCTCCTCCCGGGCCAGCATACCTGCGTTCTCGTCCAGTTCCCGCACCCGGTCCTCCCGCTGCTCCATCTCATCCCGGAGCGCGTCGCTCTGTTCGCTCAGCTGCTGCATATGGGCCCGGCCCGCCTCGATCTGTCCCTGGACCGAGCCGGCTCTCTTCTCCGTATCTTCCAATTCCGCCCGGACACGCTGGGCATTTTCCAGATTGTTCTCGATCGTGTTCCGCATAAGAGACGCGGCATTCTCGCACTCGGCGGCTTCATTTTCGATGGCGGACAGTTCCTCCCGCAGGGCGTCCCGCCGGATATCCTTCTCCTGCATCTGTCCGGTGCAGTCCTCCGCCTGTTTGTAGAGGCTTTCCACCTCTCCCTGCAGTTCCTCTTTTCCCTGCAGGGCCGTCTCATACTCGGCGGACACTTCCTCCGCCTCCGCCCGGGCCCGGTCCAGCTGCTCCAGCCAGACCGACACTTCCAGAGAGCGCAGTTCATCCCGCAGACCCAGGAACCGCGCGGCCTTTTCCGACTGCTCTTTCAGCGGTTCCACCTGCAGGGCCAGCTCCTCGATCTTGTCGTTGATCCGCACCAGGTTCTCCTCGGTCCGCTCCAGCTTTCTCTCCGCTTCCTCCTTGCGGTGCCGGTACCGGGAGATGCCGGCCGCCTCCTCGAAGATCTCACGCCGGTCCGTGGATTTGACCGACAGGATCTCGTCGATGCGTCCCTGGCCGATCATGGCGTAGCCGTCCCGGCCCAGCCCGGTGTCCATCAGAAGCTCGTTCACGTCTTTCAGCCGCACGCTCCGGCGGTTGATATAATACTCACTCTCGCCCGACCGGTAATACCGGCGGGTGATCATGATCTCGCTCTCCTCCATGTCGAAAAGATGGGCGGTGTTATCGATGATCAGGCTGACCTCGGCGAAGCCCATTCCCTTGCGTTTCTGGGTCCCGTCGAAGATCACGTCCTCCATTTTCCCGCCCCGCAGAGTCTTCGTCGACTGTTCGCCCATGACCCAGCGGATGGCGTCGGATATATTCGATTTTCCGGATCCGTTCGGGCCCACGATGGCCGTCAGTTCTTCCCCGAACGTCAGCGTTGTTTTATCCGGAAAGGATTTAAATCCCTGTATTTCCAGAGATTTCAGATACACTTCTTCAGCCCTCCGTTTCAGTCGCGAAAGTCCACAAAAAACCGAATTTAATTATACCGCAAAGCCGTATCCTTTGCAAGACCCGGCGGCGGTCCGGAACGGGAAAACGGGGGCCCGCCCGAAGGCAGTCCCCCGTTGGCCTGTGGTCGGTTTTCAGTGCTGCCGGATCAGCCCTTTCGGCCCGTTTAGCCGCTTATTTCCGATAGGGCACCCACGCCTCGAAAAATCCGGTCAGCTTTCCCTTATACTGCAGGCTCGCCAGCAGGTTCCCGCAGATCATCCCCTCGGGTTTTAAATTGTGCTCGGAAGCGTACTGAAAGACATACTGCAGTTTTCTGGGAGAGAACTGACCCTTTCCCTGGCTGGTGAAGACCGTATAGATACACTTCCGGCTTTTTACATGCTCCACCGGCGGGCCCGTTTTAACGCCCAGTTCCCGTATATAGTCCGGTGTCAGGGAAAACCCCCACCGGACGCGGCCGGCGCCCTGATCCTGCTGAACGGCGGATACGGGGATCTCAAAGCATCGGTGGGTAAAGGGCATATACTCCAGCCACTCCTGGGAGACGTTTTGCAGCTCCTCCCCGGAATCATACACGTCGCCGCGGCGGTTCAGGTAGCGGACGAATTCCGGGCTGTTCCGCAGAACGCACTTTCCGAGCTGGTTTTCCAGACGCATCAGGTCCGCCCGCTGCTCCCCGGCCCGCCGGACCAGCAGCTCATTGCGGCGGCTCTGCTCCTTCAGTTCCCTGATCTTCATGTCCAGCTGATCCGCGATCTCATCGGCCGTGGAATCCGAAATGATATGGGACACCTGCTCCAGGGAAAAATGAAACCCTTTATACCAGATACAGTCCATGAGAAAATTGATGTCCCAGGCCTCATAATACCGGTAATCGTTTGTGGCCCCCTTCCGGGGATGCACGATGCCTTTTTTTTCATAATACCGCAGCAGATCCGGAGAGATCCCCAGAATATGACTGACTTCACCGATTTTGTATTTCATTATGTAAGAAAATTTCAGCGCCGCACCCGCTGTCTTCCAAGCAGCGGGGCACACTGTCAGGCAGCCGCCTGAATCCTCTTTTCCTAATAATAATTGGCCGGTCAGGTGGTCCGGCTCCGGCAAGAGGAGCCGGATCCCTTCCTGCATTTTGATTATAGCAGGTCTCAATCCGTAATACAACAACAAGGATCCCGCGGAAGGTGTATTCCCCCGTTGTTCGGGCAGACGCAAAAATGCTGTTTTTTCATGATCCACTTTACGACGAAGCATACGAGAGAAAATGCAAAGCTGGTTGGCAATTGGAACGCATTCGTGTATACTATTCTCCTCAAAGGAGGTGTCTTTTGATGAAATTCTATTCCACAAGCGATCTGCGGACAGGCTCCAAAAGTCTGTGGCAGGATCTGTCTTCTGAGGAAGAAATCGTAATTACAAGCAACGGAAAGCCCGCGGCTCTGATGATCGATATATCAGAAAACAATTTCGATGACACGGTTCAGGCTGTACGGCAGGCCAGGTCGATGATTGCCTTTAACAGCATGAGAAAAATCGCCGCTTTCAAAGGGTTTATAACGGATGAGGAGATCGAGGCCGAAATACGATCCGCCAGGAGCAGGGAATGACTATATATTGTCCCGGATACAAACATACCTGTTTCCACTTTGTGGCCCACGGACAGCTTCCCCTCTATCTGTATTCACGGATTTTGAC
>JAJQAH010000004.1 GCA_021203885.1 Oscillospiraceae bacterium
TGCCTAAAATGTGCCAAAAATATTCTCGGAGACTCTCTACATAGGGTGACAACCGACTATTTTCCCGGGAGACTCTCTACAAAGGGTGACAATCGGCCTTGTTTAGCGTTACGTTTACCTTCTCCACATGATAAAATTAATTCAGAAACGAGGGGAGATCCTCCGGGAGCTCCTCGAGGGTCTAAAAATATCAAGAGGAGGATTTAAAAATGCAAGTTAAACAGAAAACCAAAAAAGAGAGAGTTTTTGACCAAATGGTATCACTTGTCGAGAAGGCCTCGATCGAGACGGATCACTTTTGGATGCTCTCGACCATAGCTCCGGGAGGAGTGGTGAATCGTGTAAACCATCTGAAAGAGGGAGTCGACCGGAGCCTCGAGGGGGAGAGATTCGAGAGAAAAGGCTTCGAGATTTCTATCGAAAATATCAGAGATGCCAAAAGAAGTCTCGAGATTTTTATCGACGGTATCGACAATCTCAAAAAACAGGCCGAAACCCTCTCCTCCACTCTCGGAGAAGTGGAGAAAGAGTTTGATATCGATTATTTTATGAGAGAGGCCCGGAGAAGATACCTTCTCTCTGAGCCCGAAGAAATCGAGGAGGATTAAATCATGGAGAGAAGCAAGCTCGGAGATCGAGACTCCTATATCGACCGGAAACTCGGGGATGCAAGAGTGACGGAAAGCGTCGCGGATCAATGTCTTTTGTCAGCCCTAACCGAAGTCGGAGAAGCTAGAGAGCTAAAATCAGCGAAAACTTATATCCAAGTAGTCGAGAAAGATCTCGAATCTTTCCGAAACCGGGGAGAGACCGCATCGGATCCGGTACCGTCGGATCTTTACGATATCCATGTAAAAGGCCTCGAGAGAATAAGAGAGGATCTCGAAAAGTATGTAAAACTGTTACAAGATTTCGAGTATAATGTCGAAGTGCTCTCCGGATCGATTAGTGATCTCTTGTATAAGCTCGATTATCAACGGCTCTCCACGGGGAGACCCGGAGAAGAGCGGAAAAGTCTATCATTTTAGCAAAAAGGCCCATCCGACCGGGCCCAAATATCGAAGAAAGGAAAGTGATCCAAAATGTCGGAGCATGAAAAAGTCGATCAAAGGATCATCGATGAGATCCGGGGAAAGCTCCCCGAGTATCTCGGAGATATCACTCAGAGATCCCCGAAAGCGGGAAAGGATTTTTATATCTGCCCTTTTTGCGGATCCGGATCCGGATCCAAGGGTACCGGAGCTCTCAAATACGATCCGGAGAAAAATCTGTGGCGGTGCTACTCTTGCGGGAGAGAGGGCGATATTTTCAACGCTATTTCGTACCGGGAGAATCTCCCGCAACCGGGGGAGGGAAAGGATTTTATCCCCGTATTAAACCGGGCCCTCGAGATCTTCGGGTATCAGAAACCCGGGATCTCATCCGAAAACGGCTCTCAGAGGCCCGAGAACAATCGAAAAGAAAATACGAGTACAAGCTCATCCGAGGAGCAAAAAGGCCAAAATCAAGCCTCTCAGCCCGAAAAAAAGGATAAGAAAGACCGATATAAAGATTATATCGAGAGATCCATCTCTCATGTCTCCGAAACTGATTATTTCAGCGGGGAGAGAGGCCTCTCGGAGGAGACAATCGGCCTCTTTCGGCTCGGATACGATCCCGGAAAGCAATCGATTGTAATTCCTTATGGGCTTGATAATTCGTATTATATTACGAGATCGGTCTCCGGAAAGACGTTCAGAAAACCGAAGTCGGAGGATCCGGAGGAGAAAGAGCCTGTTTTTGATCCCCTGTATTATCTCGGGGATCCCTCGGAGCCTGTCTATATATGTGAGTCGGCCTTGGATGCCATGTCCATTGTCCAATCAGGGGGGAGAGCCGTCGCTCTGAACGGTACCGGATACGATAAGCTCCTCCCGAGGATCGAGGATCGGAAAGCGACGGATCAGCCTCTTATTTTATGCTTCGACAATGATCCTCCCAACGATAAAGGCCACAGACCGGGCCCGGAGGCTCAAGAGCGACTCGGGAAAGAGCTTGAAAAGAAACATATCCCATATATTAACGCGATATTCAATTACAAGAGATATCGGAGTAATTATCCACAAAAAGATGCTAACGATCTTCTCCGAAACGATCCCGATCAGCTCCGGAAAGATATCGAGGATATGAAGAGACTCTCTTCTAAGCCTGAAAATGTTTTTGATTATATCCGGCTCGATCTCTCGAAAGATATCGAGGATATCCGGAGCGAGCAAGGCCGAAAGACCGGATTTTCTAACTTGGATGAGAAACTCGGATCTCTATACTCCGGGCTCTATATCATAGCGGGAGCATCCTCAGTTGGAAAAACTTCTTTTTGCGGGATGCTCGCGGACAATCTCGCGAAAAGTGGACAACACGTTCTATTTTTTAGCTTGGAAATGAGCCGATTCGAGCTCATAGCGAAAACACTCGCGAGAGAGATGTATCTCCTCCACGCATCCAACCCTCTGACGGCTCGGGAGATCAGAGAGGGAAAATCCTCCGAGGATATCCTCCGAGCGGGAGAGGCCTATCGGGAGACCGTCGGATCCAATCTCTCTATCATCGAGGGAAATCTCTCGACTACGGTCGAAGATATCGAAGAAAAAACCCGGGCCTATATTGCGAGAAATAAAATAAAACCTTGCCTCATAATTGATTATTTGCAAATAATCCCGCCATCGAAAGACCCGGAGACGGGGAGAAAGCCCTCCGACTCCCGGGAAATTACAGAGAAAAATGTGGTCGCTCTCAAGAGACTATCGAGAGATCTCTCGATCCCGATCATCGTTATTTCTTCTCTAAATCGTCAAAATTATCTTACCCCGATATCGTTCGAAGCTCTGAAAGAAACAGGCTTGCTTGAATACAGTTCGGATATTGTTTTTGGCTTACAGCTGGCGGCGGTAAACTCGGAAAAGATCACGGGGAACAGCACTCTCGCGATAAAAAGAAAATTCTTATCCGAGGCCAAAAAAAATCCGGATCGGAAGGTCGAATTGATCAATTTAAAAAACAGATACGGCCCGAGCGAGTGGAGTGTATATTTCAATTATAAGCCCGCGAGAGACGTATATATCGAGCATCCGGGAGAGTTTCGGGAGGATGAGTTAGTCGCTTATTTTACGCAACAAGAGGACCCGATCGGGGAGGGATACGTCGCTCCGGGAGAAGATCCATATGATCCTCTCCGGTAATAGAATATTGATTTTCTGTCCGCTCCTCCGATCTCAGGTGTACCCCCTCGACCGGAGGAGCCTCTTTTTATTCAGATATCAGCGATATTTCCATTTTTCAGCCAAAAAAGGCGTTGACGGGATATAAACATAAGCGTTATAATAATACTGAGAGTAATAAGTGCCTGAATTTATTACAGATTGGCATATTTCTAAAAGAGAGGAGGCTTGGATAATGACCGATGAGAAAAAGCTCCAACGAGCCCGGGATAATTGGAACGAATATATGAGACGGTACCGGAGAGAGCATCCGGAGAAGATGAGAGAGTACCGGATCAATTATCTCGCGAGGATGAGAGAAAAAGACTCTCCCGATCAGAGCCCGGAGTCTTAATCCGTCGGATATCGGCACAAGTACCACGCGAGGAGGCCTGTCAAGAGACAAACTCCGAAACAAGGTATATTTACCCTCGGAAAATAAAAGTCGCTTATATGCGATGCTAGAGGCCAAAATGGGCCCATATTTTGAAATCTATCGAAAGGAATGAGGAGAAATGAAAAAATCCGAAAAAATCAAAAAGAGAATTGACGATATCATGGAGGCCCGGATAAATGAGCTAGACAGTATCGACACAAAAATCTAGGAGTCGAAAGTCGCTCTGTCCAATGCCAAAAACGATATGCAAGAG
>JAJQAH010000051.1 GCA_021203885.1 Oscillospiraceae bacterium
AAGGTCGCCTGTAATAGCTGCAATGCCTGTAACCACACTTGCCATATCTGAAAGGCTTGTAGGTAAGCCCGTGAGCCGATCGGACATGGTTTCGATGGAAGCTGTAGCCTCATTAGTTGAAAAGCCCAAGTTAGCCATTTGTTTTGGGAAAGAAGCGAGAATATCCGAACGCTGTACGGCCGACATCACGGCATCACTTAAGATGCTGGTGACTTCACTTGTAATTGAGGCCATGACACCTGCAATAGCGCCACCGCCAAGCATCGACCCCATGCCTACAGTGAAACTTTCACCGTACGCAGAACCACCGGCTGCTCCGGATGAGCTTGTGTCCACGCCGTCAAGCTGCCTTTTAATCGTTGCCCCGAGATTGTCAAACTTCGGTACGATATTTAGATTTGCTTTACCTACGGTTCCCAGTGATTTGGATGCCACTTACTCACCCCCTCTGCATTGCTTCTATTCGCTTGCGTACGCTATGCGCTTTCTCACGTGCCGCCGCCTGCCGCTCAGCGTCTCCCGGTCGCGCGTATGGACCCGCAAAAACTCTGTCCGAGCAGTTCGATAACCTCCAGTTGATCAACATAAGCAAGTCGATCATCTGCGCAGTTAGGTACTGTTCTTCGGTCCAGGAATCCTCAATATGAAGTGCGCCGCGCCATAGGCTGCCCTGTGGAAGCGTAGTAATCAGATCTATTGCTTCGTCAATTGGCACATCGTCATAAGACACGTGATAATACGCTCTGAAGTCATGACGCAATTCACGTACATGACCACGTTCAAGATACGCAAGCGTTAGTATTTTTTTAGATCGTCATTGCTGATCAGCAGTGCAATTGCGATTCCGAGCGCTTCGGAATCATTCACGCCATCATCGTCAATACAAAGATCAAACAGCTTTTGCGCCTGCTCTTCGCCAAGTATCAACTTAGCGATTTCCACACCGTCTGCATTCGTAAGCTTGCTGCCCTTTTCGAGTAGATCAGCTACACGTTTGTCGCGCGCGCGGCGCAACGGTACAACGAACGTTTCACCAAAAATCGTGATGTCCACTGTACGCTGCTTGGCTTCAAGAATCCGCTCTACTTTCGCTTCAGAATCTGCGTTTTTGTCGAATTTGATGCCAAGAGCATTACCGTAAGCATCTAACTCATGATCATCCATGTTCTCAAGTACTTCACGCCGCATGCGCGACCTCCTTCGGTGTATGTTTGTAAATGTTATGCTTTATCAGGCGTTTCGTGATAAATCTCAATTGCCGCTGAATCGTCTTTAGGTTCAAGAGATGTAAACGTCATGCCGTAGACCATCAGAGAACCGCGCTGATGCGGCACATCGTCCATGGATGTCACGCGTGCGCGCTTCACGATCGTGCGGCGCAGTGAGTTATTGGATTCGAGTTCATCAAAGACCAGTGCAACCTCATCATTGTTGATGGATTTATCCTCGATCTTCGTAACAACACCGTCGCTATCCACGTCCACATTAGACTGCCCGTAGCGAAGTTTTGCGGCCGTGCCACGATCAACCTCAACAAACGAACACTGAAATGTGTTAGTGGTGTCCTCGGTGGTCACAAGAAGCGTCTTACCGTGCCAACCTTTAAGGTCATTAGACGTGATAGATTTACCTTCGGTATAACCATCCTCGGTAAGCTCGCCTGCACTTTCCCAGCCGTCGATAGATGACATCGCAGTCGTTGCATCGGTTGGAAATGTCGGCTCTGTATCAAAACAAGCAAAGCACGCGCCGCCCTCGACAGGCTGTCCAACTGTCACCAAGGACGCATCTAAATCCTCAATTGCCATGTTATTTCCCTCCTTCGGAGTGTATTTAGTGATTGATTTATAAATTGATTTCGTAGGTAATTACCGTGTAGGAGCCGTACCAGCGCGGCGTTGAATCTTCAGGGTCGGGTGAAGAATAAAACGCTTCGTCGTCTACCGCCGCAGCGCCATGTACGTATGCAAGGTTCAGCATTTCAGCGCGGCACGCTTCAGCGAGTTCATAGGCTTTTTGTTCGCTGGTCGCCCAACAATCAATACCGATTCCTGCAAAGTCGCGATGCCTGTCACTGTCAAGCCCACCACCCTCGCGCCTAACCAGCACAAACTGCTCAGGACGCGGGTTAGGGACGCGTGTTCGTACAGTGACATCGCCCAATGCGTCACTGATCGCTTGACGTGCAAGCGCCTGAATGTTTACACGCATAATTGCTCCTAGATTGGATATGTAAATGTGTTTATGTTTGTGCGTTAGTGAAGTAACGCGTTGAGTGTGTGGTATGTCGCGTTATCGTTTGCCGCGGCATCAGAGGCGGTATAGACCTCGCCAATAGCTGTCCAGCTGAGTACGTGGACAGATGTCTTGTAGCCTTGGTGTCCATCTTGGCGCACCGCTTCCATCTTGTTGGCTTCATTGCAAAGGTCATCTATGATGCTTTGCAGTTTGTCTTTAACTGATGAAGTTTTAAGTATGTTCGATGCGCCAACTCTGTCCATCTGATACGTGCCGCCTTTAGCTGTAATTCCTGATACGCTCATCCGTCCACCCGCCTTAACTTAATGGGGCGGTTCCATGGACCTGGCGTATTTTCGGGCATATAGCCTTTGCCATCGCCAATGACCGTCCACCGTGCGCCCTGTACCTCGATTTCGCAGTTTTTAAGCGAATCGGTAAAGGTTTTCGGCACATGCAAGGTCGCCGTGTCGATTGTGCCGTCCGGGCGTGTCCCGTCGATAATGTAGTTTTCGTTTTCGTAGGCTTGCGAGAACAGCACATTGTCGAGTTCTTCGGCTGCCCACTCAACTATCGGCTCGCCCATCTCATCTGTACCGGTTGATACTTTGCGGTATAGCGTGGCGGTTTCGCCCTGAATCATACGCAACACCCAACCTCAGGCGCGCCTGGGAGTGTAAATCCAATACGCACCTCGTTAAGCCCAAGTAAGACCTTTTCATTTTTATCAAGGAAAAAGCTACCGTAGGGATTTGCCATAGTGAACTGCTCTGTATAGCCGCCTGCACCTTGGGAAAACTGCGATACACCGTAAGGAACCACCGTATCCTCGCCTATAGCGCGCCGTGCAATTTGCACACACACCTGCGTTAGACGTTCGCAGTAGGCTTCATCAGGGTAGAGATAGCAGTCGGTCTTGTTCACATAGTCCAGTTGCGCTGCAATAAATCGCGATGCGTCCTCTAGCATAGTTTCGACTATCTCTACATCGTCCACGTCCCCGTATCTTTTGATGTAATCGTCTACGGTAGCGAATGGCTTCATTTTTGCTCCGTTTCCTTAATTTCGATCGGCGCGTCTTGCGTCTTGGTCTCTTTCTTCTTGGGCTTGCGCGCTGCGACATAGCCTGCTGCTGCAAGTTCATCGGTGCGTTCGCCGTCGTATTGCTCACCTGTACGGTAGAGCTTTCCGGTGGACGCGTCGTAGAAAGCTTTAGTTACCTTCGCCATCGTCCACCTCTACTTTCTTGCGCGCGCGGGTCTTGGGCTTTGTCGCTGTGGACTTACCTGTAGATTTCGCGCGCGTGGACTTGGGCGCGCCTGATTCCGTGGACTTTGATACAGGCTTGACTGCTTCAAAGCTTGTAAGATGCTCATGTGAGCCGCCCTCAGGTACCGTTATAATCGCGCCTGTAGTCTTATGCTTAAATTGCATAACTACCACCTCTAAGCGGTTAATTTCACGAAATGCTCCGGATACTTCAGTTTGAAGCCCACTTCAAACTCGAACAGCACTGCAAACATATTGCGCTGCCACAGATTGATAGCTTCATCGTTGTAATTGAGCGTTGCCTGGTCGGACACCTTCATGTTGATGCCCTCAACCACGCCAAAATAAGCACTTGACCAA
>JAJQAH010000032.1 GCA_021203885.1 Oscillospiraceae bacterium
GGCCGGGGCATCGGCGCGGCCTGCGCGGAGAAATTCGCCCGGGAGGGCTGGCAGGTCGCCCTGCACGGAAACGAGTCCTTTGACCGCGCCGAAGCGCTGGCGGCACGTCTCGGCGGCAGGGCCTGGAAAGCGGATGTCTCCGACTCCGGCCAGGTCGACGCCATGGTGGATTCCGTACTGGACGCCTTCGGCTCCCTGGACGCGCTGGTCTGCAACGCCGGCATCAGCGTATCCTGCCTTCTGCAGGACATGACGGACGACATGTGGCGCCGGTTGATGGGCGCCGACCTGGACGGCGTGTTCTACTGCTGCCGTCGGGTCATCCCCCATATGGTCTCCCGGAAGCAGGGACGGATCGTCAATATATCCTCCATGTGGGGCCAGCAGGGTGCCTCCTGCGAGGCGGCCTACTCCGCCGCCAAGGCCGGCGTCATCGGGCTGACGCAGGCGCTGGCCCGGGAACTGGGGCCCTCCGGCATCACCGCCAACTGTGTGGCCCCGGGCGTCATCGACACGGATATGCTCTCCCACCTGACCCGGGAGGATCTCGACGGGCTGGCGGAAGGGACGCCCCTGGGCCGTCTGGGCACGCCGGAGGACGTGGCCCGGGCCGTGTTTTTCCTGTGCTCCCCCGAGGCCTCCTTCATCACGGGCCAGGTCCTGGGCGTCAACGGCGGCATTCTCTGAAAAGGTTCTTCATTAACGAAAAGACGGAGCGTCCGGTGATACGCTCCGTCTTTTTTCATCCTCTGTTTTTTCTCTTTTTCCGCCGGCCCGGTTTATATACGGACCCCGGAGACGGTCCCCCCGCGGGTCCGCCGCCCGGCCGTTCTTCCGCGGATCCCTCGTCGTCCTCATCGTCCTCGTCATCTTCATCTTCATCTTCATACTCATCGTCGTCATCGTCTTCATACTCATCATCGTCTTCTTCGTCGTCTTCGCACTCTTCCTCATCGTCTTTTTCCGGCTCTGCCGCTTCTGCGTTTCCGGAGCCTGACGGAGCGCCGCCCGCCGACGCCGGTTCGGCGGGCGTATCGGCCGCCGCGGCGGCGGCAGCCGCCTTCTGCGGGTCCCGCCACTGCCCGGTATCCGTAAAAGTCCGCTTCAGCGTGCCGTCGATGGGGATCCGGGTGACCAGCAGGCACAGGGCCTCGGCCAGGATCAGTCCGAGGCAGATCGCGGCCGCCACCTCTTCCTGAAGGAACAGTTCGATGACCATGGCGATGATGCCCACGCCCGCCAGCACGGCTCCCAGACGGATCCACAAAACCCCGCAGTAATGCTGGGTGAAGCTCCATGTGTCCTCGTTCAGAAGAGAAATCTTGGACTTGTAGCCGCTCCTCATGGAGATCATCCGGGTGGACATCCTGTTGGCCGGCAGTTTCGGCGGGTACTTCCACAGAATGAAGCCGTCCAGCAGGTAGATGGCCGGGATGATCAGACTGCCGATGATGAAAAAGACCTTCATGGCCGCTCCTCCGGCCCCGTTTTCCGGGGCCTTTTAAATCATTTCAGTTCGACGACGGTGACGCCGTCCTCTCCCTCCCCGTACCTGCCGGGTCGGAAGGATTTCACGTACTCGCTGTGTTTCAGGTAGTCCCGGACAGCGCTCCGGACGGCGCCGGTCCCCTTGCCGTGGATCAGGGTCACCTGGTCCAGTTTCGCCATCAGCGCGGTATCCAGGAAGGACCGGGCGGCCATGACCGCCTCCTCCCGGGACATGCCCCGCAGATCCACCTCCGCGGAGCTCCCCCCGCTTGCAGGCTGCCGGACGCTGCCGGCGGACGCCGGCTGCTGTTTCTTCTTCTGCTTGCCGACCACCCGGACCTCGTCCCGGCCGGCCCGGATCTTCATGCTGCCGGCCTGCAGCTCCAGGGTGTCGTCCCGGCCTATGCCCGTGACTTCCGCCCGGATGCCGCCCATGGAGAGAAGCTCCACCGTGTCGCCCACGGCCGCGGGACGGTCCTCCCCCGCAGGCGCCGCCGGGATCTCCTCCCGGCCCAGCTTCTCCTCCGCCTCGTTGATCCGGTGCCGCAGCGCGGCCCGCCGGTCGTTGATCTCACGCCAGTCGGCCTGCTTCTCCTGCTCCCGGCGCATCTCGTTCAGCTCCCGGAAGACCCGGTCCGCCTCCCGGCGGGTGTCCTCCAGGATCTGCCGGGACTCGGCTTTGGCGCTGGCGGTGCCTTTCTCCAGCTGCTCCTGCAGCTGCTTTCGGTACTGCTCGGACTCTTTGGCCGACTGCTCCATCTCCAGCCGGAGCTTCCGCTCCTTCTCTCTCTCCTCTTCCATGCCCTGCCGCTGCTTTTCCAGCTCGGTCAGCACGTCCTCAAAGCGCACGCTGCCCGCGTCCATGCGGCTGCCCGCCTGGTCGATGATATCCTGGGGCAGGCCCAGGCGCCTGGAGATGGCGAAAGCGTTGGATTTGCCCGGCACGCCCATCAGCAGCCGGTAGGTGGGCGCCAGGGTCTCCACGTCGAACTGGCAGCAGGCGTTCTCCACACCCGGCGTGGTCATGGCGTAGATCTTCAGCTCCGCGTAGTGGGTGGTGGCGCAGACCAGCGCGCCCCGCTCCCGGGCGGCGTCGATGATGGCCGCGGCCAGGGCCGCGCCCTCCACCGGGTCGGTGCCGGCGCCCAGCTCGTCGAACAGGATCAGGGTGTCCCCGTCCGCCTGGTCCAGAATGCCCACGATATTGGACATGTGGGCTGAGAACGTGGACAGGGACTGGTCGATGGACTGCTCGTCCCCGATGTCGGCCAGCACCGCGGAGAAGACCCGCACCCTGGATCCCGGCGCCGCCGGGATGTGCAGGCCGCACTGGGCCATCAGGGACAGAAGCCCGATGGTCTTCAGTGTCACGGTCTTGCCGCCGGTGTTGGGACCCGTAATGACCAGGGTGTCGAAATCCTCCCCCAGGGCCAGGTCGTTGGCCACGGCCCTGTCCGGATCCAGAAGGGGATGCCGGGCCCGGCACAGGAAGATGCCTTTTTTGCTGATCTCGGGCGCCGTCCCGTTCATGTCCGAGCTGAGCCCGGCCCGGGCGAAGATGCAGTCCAGCTGCACCAGAAGCTCGTAGGAGCTCTCGATCTCCTCCCGGAACTGGTCGCACAAAGCGGACAGCTCCGCCAGGATCCGCTCGATCTCCTTTTCCTCCCTGGCCTCCAGCTCCCGGATCTCGTTATTGGCCTTCACCACGCCCATGGGCTCGATGAAGACCGTGCTCCCCGACCCGGACACGTCGTGGATCAGGCCGGGGATCTCGTTCTTGTTTTCCGCCTTGACCGGCACCACGAACCGGCCGCCCCGCTGGGTGATCAGCCGGTCCTGCAGGAACCGGGCCTGGGAGGAACCGAGAAGCTTATTCAGCGTCTCCCGCGCCCGGGAGGAAGCCGCCCGGATCTTCCGCCGGATATCCGCCAGTTCCGGACTGGCCGAGTCGGCGATCTCGTTCTCCCCCAGCACGGAGGAGGTGATGGCGTCCTCCAGGTACCGGTTGACACCCAGATTTCGAAACAGCGGGGAAAGGATATTCTCCTCCTCCCCGCTGTCTCCGTACTCCCGGGCCATGCGGGAACCGTGCAGCACGGCGGCCACGTCCAGAAGTTCCTTCGTGTTCAGGCTGCCGCCCTGGCCGGCCCGCTGAAGCGCCGCCCGCACCGGCCGGATCCCGGACATCGGGGGGGACCCCCGCCCGGCCACCATATCCGCGGCCGCGGTGGTCTGCTCCAGCCGGAACGCCACCTCCTCCGGGTCCGCGGAGGGGCGGAGCGCCAGGCAGCGCTCCTTTCCCTCCTCGGTGACCGCGCGCAGGCTCAGCCGCTCCAGCACCCGGGGCAGCTCCAGGATCTCCATGGATTTTTC
>JAJQAH010000107.1 GCA_021203885.1 Oscillospiraceae bacterium
TGCGCGGGACGGAAATAAACAGGCACGGACACGGCAAGCTGCCCGCTCTGCCCGGAGATTTCAGGTATGGAGCCGCCCGTTTCCGTCTAGAAATGCGGAAATAGACGAGGTTAATAGACAAAACGGACATATATGTCTATCATCGCGATGAGAAAACAGACAAAGACAAAAAACAGGGAAGAATCACCCGGCTTTCCCCGATAAGGAAAAAGGCTAACACCGCGCCGACCGGTGAAGGACGAGGAGTCTTAGGTCTTCCCCGCTCATCGAAAAGAGAGTCTCCGCATCCGACAGACCCGGATCAACGTTCGCATGCCGTCTTCATACAGCGCATGCGGGAGGACGGGCCGCCGACGATGATTCCCAAGGCCGGCGCGGTGACGGACACGGGACGTGAACGCCGTCGCGGCGGGGATGCCCGGCGGGCGTCGGATCACCTGTCTCCAGGATCCTCCGTCGCGTCTCTCACGAGCCTGCTCACCGTCTCGGCGTCGTCGAAGACGTAACCCGGGACGTCGTCGGACGGCCTCCTTCTCAGGAACGCCGCCATGTACACGGGCATGTAGACGATCTTGCCTGTCTTTTCTATCCTCCCGCTGTTGCTGAAGACGTACGCCTTCTCGATGTCATAGTTCGGGGTGGCCAGGACGTTTCTGAGGGCACTCGTGTTCTTGTAGTTCTTCCCAGACTTCACCTCAATGGGCACGGCCTTACCGTCCGACTCTATCAGAAGGTCGAGCTCCCCCTTGTTCTTCCCGTTATAGTAATACGGCGTGAAAGAATTGCTCCTGAGTTCCTGCGCCACGAAGTTTTCGTATGTGGCACCGAAGTTCACGTCGTCGCCGTCGGTGAGAATCTTCACCCGTATCCCGTCGTCGGAAGCCGCGTACATGTGGTTGAGAAGCCCCACGTCGCACATGAACAGTTTCAGAAGATTCCGGGATTCGGTTCTACGGAGCGGAGGCGTGGGCTCGCTCACACAGTAGACGGGGAGCGCCACACCGGAGAGAATGAGCCATGACAGAGACTGCTCAGTCCGCGCGGTCATATGGGTAACGTTCACCGAGTTGAGATAGAACCGTTTATTCTGCTTTGCGAGTTCGCCCGGGATCCTCTCGAACACCTCCAGTATGCCCGGCTTCTTTTTCAGGTCGTCGTACTTCGAGATGTCGGCCCTGTATGCCTCGCATATGGATCCGTGCACCTCCCCCGCGGCCGAGAACCTCCCCGTGTCGATAAACGCCTGCACCGCCGCGGGCATCCCCCCGACGATGAGGTATTCGCGGAAGCGCTTCATGAGAAGGTCGTGAAGGGCTCCGCTTATCGGCTCGACGGAAAGAAAGCACTCCTCCAGACAATCCAGTGAGGACCGGCTCACGCCCCTGGCCATGCAGAACTCGACGAAGTCCATCGGATACATGTGCAGCATCTTCATGTACCCCACGGGGACGGACCTGACGTTCCTCATCTCTACACCGAGAAGCGATCCGCTCAAAATATAGCGGAATCTGCCGTCCTCGACCAGAAACTTCACCGCGGTGACCATGTTGAGGCATTCCTGCACCTCGTCCAGGAAGATCACCGTCTCATGGGGTATCAGTTTTTCCCCGAACAGCACGTCCAGGTATTCGAAGATGTCCTCCCGGGACGTCGCGCTCGAAAAAAGCGTCCTCGCCCCGTCGTCCAGAAGGAAGTTTATCTCAAGAAAACTGTCGCATCGCCTCTTCGCGAACTCCCGGACGGCATAAGTCTTTCCGACCTGTCTCGCCCCGTCAATGAGAAGGCACATCCCCTCGTTCTCGTCGTACCAGCGCTCGATTTCTTCCGTTATCAGCCTTTCCATTCCCTTACGCCTCCGGCTTAATTATATAACGGATCAGCCCGGCGTTCAACCCTTTCCGACGGCATATCGGATATTTTCTGACTTTTTTTGCGGCTGAAACGGATATTTTCTTATAGAATACAGACTGTGAATGAATATTTTATGACAAAAAAGCAGTGAAAAACGGATATTTTCTGCACGAAGCGACGGGAACACCAGAGGTCGCTTTATACTATACCCTATAAGTGCACCACGTCAGTTTTAAGCATAGCTGGTTTTGTGAGGGCGTGTACACCTGAGACATCCCGGTTTGGAGAGTGCGGATTCGAGGATTGATTGAGAATAACGTCCGTGCGGACAGAATCGGCCTTATAGGATACACGGACAGACGCGGAACGCCAGGCAGAAGCACGTTCTCGCGAACCATCCCGGCAGATTCAGAAACGCCACGGCAAGAACATGCCTGCGACTCTTTGTTCGCGCGGATGCGGACTACTGCTATGTTCCGAGCCACGAGGTCGCCTGCCTTTCAGTCCGCATGCCCGCGCACGCCTCACACCCATGTATATCGGATCTCACGTTCCTTCGTCCAGCTTCTTCTTCAGACCTTCGTATATTTTGGACACGTCGGGAAATACAGGGTTCATACCGTGCTTCGCCATGTTGAGCACAAAACGGGCGCAGCCCACTATGTCGTTGACGTGACGGACATCAACCGTCACCGGGTTTCCTTTTTTGTCCTTATACAAGGCCATATAGGAATCCGTCGCGGGACACATGTTCTGAATGAGGAGCGCACAATCCCTCCCGAAAACCTTGCCGAAGCGAATTGTGTCGCATCTGCCTCGTTTCGACATGCTAGCGTCATATAGCTCTCTGTACTTTTCCACCTTGGACGAAATGGGTATGACCCATCGGATCTGCGGAATCTCGGGATCGTCGAACGCCATGAAATAAGGACGATCGTGCGGAACGCCGTTCACAGGGTCCTTGTTCCTCTGAAGATATTTGTCTGGGAAATCTATGACTGGTCCGAGAGGAAATAAAGTTTTACGTCCTGCATGACTCTCCATAATGCAAATAAGGCCTCGCCAGAAGACAAGACCTCATTTTAAATTTTAGTTCCTGCCCGCTTATTAGTCGCTTAGCAGGTGGCGACAATATTTAAGGTTCCTGCCCGCTTATTAGTCGCTTAGCAGGTGGCGACAATATTTTACAATCTCGCGCGAACCGGAAAGAGCCCGGTGTCCCGGCAGACAAAACGAGCCCGACTCGACCGATTACATTTTATTATACTATGAAAATCCGCCCCGCGTCAAGACGTGGACGACATAAACTGTACTCCACGTACACCGCATTGTACGAGCGAATGTCTGTATAATGACGTGTCACTGCTTCGGGGTACAGTTTAGGCTTTCACGTATGCGTCCGCCAGCGTCTCCAGGAATTTGAAGTCGCAAGCCCAGTTCACGGCGGAGCCGGACGCGCCAAGCCTCGTCACGGTCTGGTATGTGGACAGGGCGAGCCTCCGCACCGCGCCCTCCTGCTCTGTAACGGAATCATATTCGCCGTCTATGTATCTCTTATAACCCGGATCCTCGATTCTTCCGAAATCCATCTTCTCATATGTCCCGTCCGCCACGGGGAACATGTAGTTGAGCCTCACGGAGCTCGTCGCCTCGCCTTTCCAGTTGTACAGGAGGACGTTGTTCTTCTGTTTTTTCCTGTATGAGCCGACGGGGGCAAGATATTCGCGCCCGCCTATCTCCAGGACTTCGACGCACTCCGTCTCCCCAGGCCCCTCGACCACGCGATCCGGGAACGGGACGCGCGAGAAGCCGCGGCGCGCCTCTTCCCCGTCATGCAGATACTTTACGTAATCTTTCGAAACATTGTAAAAATAGAGCATATGGCGTTGCCTTCGTTTCAACAAGTTTGGGGAGAGGTCACCCTCTCCCCGCTTTCATTAGATGCCGCACTTATGGAGGGTAGCGGAACACCCAAGCGTCTCAATGCCGCACTTAT
>JAJQAH010000022.1 GCA_021203885.1 Oscillospiraceae bacterium
CCTTTCAGAATGGAGTCGTTTTCTTTGATCTCTTCCGAGATCGCCGCGTTGATCTTGTCGACCATCGCCTGATTGTCCTTGGGGATGATCAGGGACACGGAGTACTTCGGTTTTCCTCCGTTGTAGGATGTGGGGTCCCACACATGCACGTAGGACCAGCGTGTATCCGGATCGGTAATAACTTTTGTTGACATTAGAATTCCTCCTTAAAATCGTCTGTTGCGTTTGTCATGGCCGGGCGCTTGTCGCTGTCCGGCACCAGTGTCGGTTTTCCGGGCGGTTTGTAAACCAGGTCACCCAGAATTTCATTGAATCGTTTCTGCCCGAGCTTTCCGCTCATGGCCGTGATGCTCAGGATCTTCGGCTTCTCCCATGGATCGTAGCCGGCGGCGGTCACGGCATCCGCCACTGCTTTCTCATCTGTGTACCTGCGGACGGATCTGCCTTCCACCAGCTTGTAACCGTCCCAGTGTTTGCCGTTGACTGCTGCTTTCAGCGCGTACTCTCTGATGTCATTTGCCCAGGAGATCAGGTCATCCGTCTTCCCGAGAATCTCCGTCACTTCCCTGTCTGAGAGAAGCGCCGCGTCCCGGAACTCGTACTGTGCCATCTCCATGTTCGTCCTCGCCCGTTCCCGGCATATGGCTTTCGCTCTGCAGAACCGACACCAGTCACCGCAGGCAAATTCACCTTTCCCTTCGAATGCGAGCTTCGCCGCCGGCGCCAGTGTTTCATCTCCCCAGGCCAGAAGTTCTTCCCGGGAAACGGTATAAGGGCTGATGTTGCCAATCCTCGGCTGGAAAATGACCATGCATACGGTGTCGATGTCGTAGATGCCGTCAAACAGGTTCAGGGCGCCGAGGGCGTAGCACATCATCTGCGTATTCCTGTCCGCGGATACCTCCACGCCTTTCCCGTACTTGAAATCGATCACGTAAAGGGTGCCGTCCGATACGATCAGGCAGTCGCCGGTGCCGAATCCCTCGGGTACATACCGGGAGAAGTCCAGCTGCTGCTCCACCAGCACGATGGGATCCTTACAGACTTCCTTTGCTGAGCTGATCAGACCGAGGATATAGCTCAAGTACTCGTCGGAACAACGTTCCATTTCGGCATCATGGTACGAGAGATCCTCTGTGGGATCTTCTGACGGAAGTCCCAGTGCCGTTTTCAGCTTGTGCTCACAAAGGGCATGGGCACAGGTACCTTCCGTCGCATACTCGGATCCGGGATCCGGGATGTTTTCGCAGAGTCTCGCCGAAGGCGGGCATCTGGTCCATCGGCCTGAGGATGACGCGGACAGAAATGCATGCTGTTCAGGTGGCATTTCCGATTGCCTCCGCGTCCCAGGCCAGTGCCTCATAGTACTTCGGGTCAATTTTTGAGAGTTTATCGGCCCCGTACTTTGAGAGCAGATCCCGGACCTGAGCTGTATGGCCCTGCCTGGATTTCTCCGCCAGGAGTGCCCGGACCGCTTCCAGCGTCACCGGCGGTTTTTCCGGTTCCGCTACAACGGGCTCGGCCGATACCTCATCGCCGCTGCCGAACATTTTTGCCAGCCGGTCAGCTATAGCGCCGATAGAATCCGCGGAACTCCGCAGCTCCTCGATGGTCATCGCGATCTCCGCCGTCCTGCTCACGTTCTTTCACTCCTTCCTTTCCGTGGTCTGCCATGTAGGACTCGATCAGATCCATAGCCTCAATCTTGTGCGCCACACTCAGGGCCATGTGGTATCCGGCCTTTTCCAGTTTCGAGTCGTCCGGCATCCTTACCGTGTCTCGCGTGTTTACCATTGCTCGTTTCCTCCTTTCCGGGGCGATTTGTTTTTTGTTTCGCTTTTTCTTTTTTGTTTGAGATCAACTGCCCCTCACTTACTAACAAAAAAGTCAACCCCCCCTTCAGATATATTGAGATTTCAGTCATCTTTCTCATCGCTTTTAGGGCTTAATCCTTCCGCTTCGAGCGCATTGGCAATTTTGCGAAAGATCTTCCTCTTCCTGTTGTCGACAGCCTGTTTGGTTGGCTGTCTGCCTGTCACCTCTGCTTCTTTCCTGCTGAATTCGGCAAAGGTCATTCCTTCGCCGTAGCAGGAAAAGAACAGATCCTGCTGTGCTTCCGTGCATTCCTCCTCGATAATTTGCCGGACTTTCGATATCAGCGGATCTTCCGGATCTTCTTCCGCAAAAAGAAGTTTTTCCGGGATCATGCTGCAGTCCGGGATTTCTTCCAAAGGATCAAATCCTTCCGAGCGATCCGAAAGTTCTTCGCTTTCATTCATGTGCTCATTCATTTCGTCAAAAAACGAATCCCGGATCTTGTTGTGGTAGCGGTCGTTTAAATCCATCTCACGGTCCATTTCGTCCAGAATGGCCATCCATTCGGATGACAGATCCCTGTCGACCTCCAGTTTTTGTACGCTCATATGTCCGGTTCCCGGATCCCGGAACTGATAACAGTAGAACTTTCCGTCCAAAGACAGATAGCAGTCCCGGTTGGGGTTGTAGTCGCTTTTTCGAATGGTCTCCTTTTCTCTTTTCATGATTGTGTCCTTTCCGTCCGGGGCCAGGTACGGTGGGACACAAAAAAAGAGCCTGCAGGGTGAAAGATTCCCCCACAGGCTCTGCAGATCCGAAAATGGGTGCAGAAGGATAACGGTGGGTGCATCTTCACGTTCAACACAGCATGTGCAGCTGTGTATTCAGATCTTTATGCATCCCATCGTCCTAATGGCCATCTCGGACAATTGAGATATTTATTGAAGTGCTTTGAAGCACTCTCTTTGGATTGGGGCTATGCTAGCACAGGTCAGACAGAATAAAAAGGAACTGGAAGTACGGATTTTATTGATTGAAAACTCAATGATTTCCCCGTTTTCTCGTATGGTAAATTTTGGTAAATGCCGGTATATCAACGAAGTTGAATCTGAAAATCTGTACTGGGAGTACGTGTTTTTTAAGACTTTTTTATTATTTGGTGGATTTCCACAAAAGCCCGTTTTCAGTCATGATCCTCCGCTGCTCCTGAAACAAATTCCTGTGATATAAATGGCTTGCCAGGAATCATTCGTGTTTCCGTGCGGGCTTTTTTAGCAATTTATAATCTTTTTCCTGATAGATGGGTCGTAGCCTGATGGGAAGCGCCGCTCAAACAGCTGAATGATTCTCAGTTTCCCCTGTAAGTGACATTATCCTATCGTGAAGGAAACTGAATTGCCAGCTCACTTGGTGACACATTGACTCATTGAGATCTCAACGTTTTTCAGGCTTAAAAAGTTACAAAATTTTAAATTCATTGAGATCTCAATAAATTTCAGGACCTAAAATGTTTCACCAGGTGACACATTTTTGGAAAACTTTTTTCGATATTTTCCATGATTTTCTGAATTTTATGCCTGGTGATTCTAAATGGAATCACCATTTTTATTTTTCACATTTTCCTGTTGACATCGATCCGGGATTTAATTATACTAACTGTATCGGGCTAATACACTTAGGATCAAAAAAAGAAAGAAGGTCTTCGGATGAGAAGCAAGGACCCTGAACTGGCACGAAAAATCAACGACTTTATCGACCATTACTATCGGGATCATCATTGTGTACCGACACAGCAGGAGGTGGCAACCGCACTGAATGTGTCTCAGCCGACCATTCTCCGGTATCTTCGATCTATGGATGAAAACAAGGTTCTGTCTTATGACGGAAAAGTAACCGAAACCCCGGAGATCAGAAAATGCTTTACGGACTATTTCTCGGCGCCGGTGGTCGGATCCA
>JAJQAH010000088.1 GCA_021203885.1 Oscillospiraceae bacterium
ATGGAAAAGCATTGAGAACATCTGTGTCAAAATAAGTTCAGGAGGAACACCACTACGTTCTGTTGGCGAATATTATCAGGGAGAAATTCCTTGGCTTCGAACGCAGGAAGTAGATTGGACAGATGTTTACGACACAGGAATGAAGATAACCGAAGAAGCGGTTAGAAACTCGTCTGCCAAGATGATTCCAGAAAATTGCGTCATAGTTGCGATGTACGGGGCGACCGCGGCAAAGGTCTGCGTCAACAAAATCCCGTTAACTACAAATCAAGCCTGTTGCAATTTGCAGATAGATGAAAAAGTCGCTCACTACAGATACGTCTTTTACTGGCTCGCGAAAGAATACGAGAAACTGAAAGCCTTGGGTGAAGGCTCTCAATCAAACCTTAATGTTAAAAAAGTAAGGAATTATCAAATCCCCGTCCCGCCACTTTCCGAACAAAAACGCATCGTTGAAATCCTCGACAAGTTCTCTACGCTGATTGACGACATCTCGTCTGGACTTCCCGCAGAAATTAAAATGCGCCACCAGCAATACGAGTACTACCGCGACAAACTCCTGACCTTCACCCAAGCCGCATGACAACTGGCTACAGCATCATCTCGGAAAACGACGAAAGCACCGTCGTCGCCGAATATGTAACCGACCCAAACCTTCGCGAAGATAGTGGCTATCAGACCGAGGCGGAGTTGGAGCGCGACCTCATCGAACGTCTGCAAAAGCAGGGCTACCAGTATGCAAAAATCCACAGCGAAGAAGAGCTCATCGCCAACCTGCGTGCACAGATAGAAAAGCTGAACGGCTTAAAGTTTACCGATGGCGAGTGGGAACGCTTTTTCGCAACCGAGATCGCCGCGGAGAACAAGGGCATCGTCGAAAAGACGGAGACCATCCAGAACGACAACATCAAGACGCTGAAGTTGGACAACGGTGAGAGCCGAAACATAACTCTCATCGACAAAGAAAATCCCCACGCCAATTCCCTACAGGTCATCAATCAATATGTCCCGAGCGGTGGAGCGAGAGAAAACCGCTACGACGTAACGATACTCGTGAACGGATTGCCACTCGTGCATATCGAACTGAAGCGACGTGGCGTAGATATCAAACAAGCGTTTAACCAGATAAACCGTTACGGCAGAGAAACTTTTTGGGCAGGTTGCGGACTCTTCGACTACGTGCAGATTTTCGTCATCAGTAACGGGCGAATCACAAAGTATTACAGTAACACCACGAGAGACGGGCATATCCGCGAACAAAATAAGGCGGCAAAAAATGTTAAGGCGCGGACGAGCAATTCATTCGAGTTCACCAACTTCTGGGCAGACGCCAAGAACAAGACAATCGAAGACCTCACAGATTTCACTGCCACATTTTTCTCGCGACACACCCTGCTGAACATCCTCACTCGCTACTGCGTGTTCACCGAGCAAAAACTTTTGCTGGTGATGCGCCCCTACCAAATCGCAGCTGCCGAGCGGCTCATCAACAAGGTAGAGATAGCACACAACAACAAGAGTTTCGGCACAACAGATGCTGGAGGCTACATCTGGCACACCACGGGCTCGGGGAAAACTCTGACATCGTTTAAGGCCGCACAACTCGCGACAAAGTTGCGCTTCATCGGAAAAGTCCTCTTCGTCGTCGATCGCAAAGACCTCGACTACCAGACCATGTGCGAATACGACCGCTTCCAAAGAGGAGCGGCGAACGGGAACACTTCCACGAAAGAGCTCATCCGCCAGATGAATGATGCGAAGAGCAAAATCATCATCACCACCATCCAAAAGCTCACCAACTACGTGAAGCAATCGAAGGCGGGCGAAATTTACGACAAAGAGGTGGTCATAATTTTCGATGAGTGCCACCGCTCGCAGTTCGGCGACATGCACGCCGCTATCACCAAGAAATTTAAGAAATACTACATCTTCGGTTTCACCGGCACGCCAATCTTCTCTGAAAACAAAACGGGAACGGGAAGCATCATTCGCACCACCGAGACAGTTTTTGGAACCTGCATCCACACCTACACGATCGTCGATGCAATACGCGACCGAAACGTGCTCCCGTTCCGCATCGCCTACATCAGAACGATGAAGGCAAAAGAGCAGATAGAGAACAGCAAGGTCTGGGATATCGATCGCGACAAGGCCCTGAAAGCACCCGAGCGGATTGAGAACATCACAAAGTACATTTTAGAAAATTTCAGCAGGCAGACGAAGCGTGCCGAACGCTACGAGTTCAGCAAGCTGGTGAACGTAGAGGAAATCATCGAGGCTCGCGGACGCGGAAGAAACGCTAAGGAAGAACGCCAGAAAATATTGCTCTACGGTTTCAACAGCATCTTCGCTGTGCAGAGCATAGAGTGCGCCAGATTTTACTACAGCGAGTTTAAGAAACAGAACGCACTCCTGCCACCTAACAAGCGCCTAAAAATCGCCACAATTTTCAGCTTCGCTCCAAACGAAGACCCGCTCCAGGGAATGCCTGACGAAGAAAATTCTGATTCCACTGAAGGCTTAGACCAAAGCAGTCGCGACTTCCTCGAGTCTGCCATCGAAGATTACAACGCGATGTTTAAGACGAGCTTCGACACGAGCACCGAAAAATTTCCAAACTACTACAAGGACGTCAGCCTACGGATGAAAAACCGCGAGCTCGATTTGCTCATCGTGGTGAACATGTTCCTAACTGGCTTCGACGCTACCACGCTCAACACACTCTGGGTCGATAAAAACTTAAAATACCACGGGCTCATCCAAGCGTTCAGCCGCACAAACCGAATCCTCAATAGCGTGAAAGTCGCCGGAAACATCGTCTGCTTCAGAAACCTCGAGGAAGAAACGAACGACGCACTCTCGCTCTTCGGCGACAAAGATGCACGCGGCACCAGCATCCTGCGAAAATTTGAAGACTACTTCTACGGCTATACCGACAAAAATGGTCAGCACGTGAAAGGCTACGTCGATTACGTGACGCAACTCCAAGAAGAATACAACCCCGCCGAAACTCCCGTCGGCGAAGAAAACCAGAGAAAATTCATCCTGCTGTTTTCCGCTGTCCTGCGAATGGAAAACCTCCTCAGCTGTTTCGAACAATTCGCCACCGAAAAAGATAAACTGCTCTCCGAAAGAGACAGGCAAGACTTCACGAGCATCTACATCGACTTGTGGAATAATCGTCCCACAGTCATCAGACCAGAGCCTGAGGTCATCAACGACGACCTCGTCTTTGAAATGGAGTTAGTGAAACAGATCGAGGCAAACGTCGATTACATCTTGAACCTCGTCGCCATCTATCACCAAAAACACTGCAAAGACAAAGACCTGCTCGTCAAAATCGAAAAGACCATCGACGCAAGCCCAGACCTGCGAGACAAGAAAGAGCTAATCATGCAGTTCATGAAATCGCTCACGCCTGGTGGCGACACCTACGAGAGGTGGAAAGCCTACGTGAACGAACAGAAACGAGCAGAGTTCGAGAAAATTATCGAAGAAGAAAATTTGAAACGTGGACCCGCACTCGAGTTCATCAAAAGAGCATTCGAGCGGGGCTTCGTCCCTGAAGTCGGAACCGACCTCACCAAAATCCTCCCGCCTTCCGTAAACCCACTCAAGAAATCGTCGAACACTAAAAGCCAGCTCCAGAAAATCCTCGAGCGAATAAAGGCATTCTTCACCAAGTTCTCCGACGTCGCCGACGACAA
>JAJQAH010000056.1 GCA_021203885.1 Oscillospiraceae bacterium
ATTATAAGATGCAGATTCGCGGGAAGACGGTCGAAGGGGAGGCGTTTGCCACGTCCATTGCCGTGCTCCCCGTGAAGCCTGTCTTGAAAGAAGGGGTTATATGAGCAATGTGGACAGAACCGTCCTTAGCGCCTGCGGGCGGGAAGTCGTGCCTCTGATGCGCGTGTGCGAGACGGTGAGCCCGTACGGACAGATGATGGAGGCTCTCAAAGAGTACATTAACACGGTGATAGAGTCCACGCTGGGGCTGAGCGCGGTCATCTTCATCGCGGAGCTTCCCGACACGGGGTACGGAGACCATCTCTACATCGTCACCAGCGAGGCGGCGGCGTACATCTGGGAGGATGATGAGTGGCTACCGCTCGGCATCGGCAAGACGCCGACTTACGAGGGGGAGACAACGGTCATCCCGAAAGTGGCTGAGGCTACCGTCTTGGAGACCGCCAACACCATCATGGAGGATGATGTCACAGTCACAAAGATACCCGTGAGTGATGTGGACAACAACAGCGGCGGTAAGACCGTCACGATAGGCTTATGATTTTGAAAGGTATGAGATTTTGAAAGGAGAAATTTAGACATGGCTGTAAACAAGGTAGTATATGGGAGCGAGACTCTGATTGATTTGACAAATGACACGATTACCCCGTCTGACTTAGCGAGCGGCGTCATCGCCCATGACAAGAGCGGCGAGCAGATCACGGGCACCAGCACCTATGATGCCGACACGCAGGACGGCACGGCAACGGCGGCTGAGATACTGGACGGCAAGACGGCATATGTCAGAGGCGTAAAAGTCACCGGCACGATGGTCAACAACGGCGCAGTAAAGGGGTACATATCCAGCGTGGACGATGTGTACTCCGTGCCTGTCGGATACCATGACGGCTCCGGAACGGTGGAGCTGGACGGCACGGAGGCGGCCAAGCTCATCGCGAGCAACATCCGCGAGGGCGTGGAGATTTTAGGCGTGACGGGCACGATGTCGCCAGAGGAGGGCGTCACCGCACAGGCCAAGACCGTCACTCCGGCCGTCACGGCACAGACCGTGCTCCCTGATGAGGGGTACAATTACCTGACGCAGGTGGACGTGGCCGCTATCCCGTATCAAGAGAGCGCCAACAGCGCGGGGGGCACGACCGTGACCATCGGATAGGAGGTGGCGACACATGGCTGTAAGTAAAGTAGTTTACGGCGATGAGACGCTGATAGACCTGACAGAGGATACCGTCACGGAGGACACGCTGGCCAAAGGCGTGACAGCGCATAACGCCGCAGGAGTGGCGGTCACTGGTACTTATGAGGACACCATCCAGCACGTAAAAGTCAACGGCGCGGAGCAGGAGATTGTGGATAACACCGTGGACATCTCCGTCCCCACCAAGGTGAGCGAGCTGGATAACGACGTGCCGTATGCGACACAGGCGGATTTGACAGAGGTGAACGCCGCCGCTGAACAAGCACAGTCTACCGCTGACAGCGCGGTAAGCGCCGCAGCTAATGCTCAGTCGACAGCGCGGGCGGCGGCAGACGCGGCGGAGGCGGCGCTGGCGGAGGCCGCCGACCTCAGGAAGCTGGTGGAGGATCTGGAAAAGCGGGTCGCGGCTCTGGAGGGCAGGAGCATAAGCTACGATGCGGACGCGGAGACGTTGATTTTCTCATAAGGGAGGTGATGCGGTATGAACATTGGCGAGTGGATAGCGGGGGAAACCGGCGTTTTAATCCTCATCCTGTCACTGATACAGATTGCGCCGGTCAAGGTCAATCCGTGGAGCAGGATAGCACGGGGGCTCGGCAAGGCACTGACGGTTGAGGTGGTCGAGAAGCTGGAAGAGGCGGCAGTCAACGAGGCGAGATACCGCATCATTCGGTTTGACGATGAGATACGCCACAAGATGCGCCACACCGAGGAGCACTTTAACCAGATCATGGATGACATACAGGAGTATGAGCGGTACTGCAAAAAGCATCCCGACTATCCCAACCGGAAGGCGCAGTCGGCTATCAAAAATATCGACGAGGTTTATCGGACGTGTCGTAACGAAGGAAAATTTTTAGTATAGGAGATTGAGAGATGAAGAAGCTGAAATCGAGAAAGCTCTGGATCGCCGTCGGGTCGGCTCTTGCGTCCGTCGGGACGGCGATCGCGGGCATGAACAGCGACAACGAACTCATCGCGATCGTCGGCATCGTGTGCGCGGTCGCATCAGCCGCGATATATGAAGTCTGCGAGAGCATCGTGGACGTGGAACGGGAAGAAGAGCTGAGGGAGGATGAAGAACATGAGTGACTACAAAATCGTACAGCACTATCTGACAAAAAATGACTGCTACAAGGCAGGCAAAAAACGGAGCAAGACAACGGGTATCGTCAAGCACTCCACAGGAGCGAACAACCCCAATTTAAAGCGCTACATTGACGATGCCGACAATCTGGGAGCCAACCAGTACGGCAACCATTGGAACCAATCAGGCATCAGCACCTGCGTCCACTTTTTTATCGGGCTGGACAAAAACGGCGATATCGCCATCTACCAAACTCTCCCGCTGGACTATCGGTGCTGGGGTTGTGGCTCCGGCAGTAAAGGCTCTTATAACGACACCCACATCCAGTACGAGATCTGCGAAGACGGCCTGACGGATGAGGCTTACTTTACCAAGGCATTTGACGCGGCGGCATGGCTGGATAAGTATATATGCGAGCAGTGCGGGCTGAGCGCGTCCGACATCGTGAGTCACAAAGAGGCTTGCGCCAAGGGGTATGCCTCCAACCACGGGGATCCCGAGAACTGGTTGTCAAAATTTGGTAAAGACATGGACTGGTGCAGGTCGCTTGTCGACGGGACCACGACCAACACCACCGCGACGACAACCACGACAACCACGACAACCGCATCAACCACGGCAACCGCCAAGCTGACGGTGGACGGACAGATAGGGAGCAAGACCGTGACAAGACTTCAGCAGGTGCTTGGCTCCACGGCGGACGGCTTTATCGACGGACAGCCGAGCGCGTCCAAAAAATACTGGACGTCAATCATCACCGAGGCGTGCAAGTGGAGCGGCGGTGCAAGCGCGTGCGTGAAAAAGCTCCAGCAGTATCTCAAAGACCACGGATACAAACCCGGGACAGTGGACGGCCTGCTGGGAGCCAAGACCGCCACTGCTCTGCAAAAGTATCTCATCGGCTTGGACTACTCCTGCGGGAGCACGGGCGCGGACGGGTACTTTGGCACCAACAGCGCCAAAGCGTTGCAGACGTGGCTCAACGATGACTAAACCCCCAACAGGGGGGCATCTTTTCCTCCTTTTTGGATATAGCAAAATCGACCCTCGGCGTGATGCCGGGGGTCTTTTTTGCGTTGTGCAATCTGACGAACGGCGGCCCGGGCCGGACACGGCGTGTCCGGTATCCGACTCAGCGAGTCGGGGCGTCAACTCGCCGAGTCGGGTGTTGTGCAAGTTGCACAAAAAACTAACTTTTGGCTAACTTTTGAATTGCTTGTAAAAAATCCAAGCATTTGTGCAATTTGACGAATGACACGAAATCTCAACTTGTCGAGTTGGAGTTTGGCAAGATAGCCAGTAAAAAACTGTAGGAGTTTTGTCCAAAAACTGTAGGAGTTTTGTCCACGGGGGTATGCCGACACCGCCTATAAAATAGCGGGGGGACAATTTTCCTAAAAATAAAAAAACTGTA
>JAJQAH010000052.1 GCA_021203885.1 Oscillospiraceae bacterium
CTACTTACACAAATCAGTCTGAATGCTCTAATAAAAAACAACCACCTTCCATTGCTGAGAGATGGCTGTTCTAAATTGTTCTTTTTGCCAAAGCTTTTTTTTTCAAAAAAGAAAAAGCTGAAAAGCAATCCCCCCCTT
Source organism: Oscillospiraceae bacterium (assembly GCA_021203885.1). Classification (GTDB taxonomy): domain Bacteria; phylum Bacillota; class Clostridia; order Oscillospirales; family Oscillospiraceae; genus JAJPXI01. The sequence goes on from JAJQAH010000052.1 coordinate 139, forward strand.
TCGGGGGGGGACACCCCCGAAAGGGGAAGAATTTAATTAATATTGCATTTGCGTCATACGGACGTACGAGTTGTAACGTTTCTTAGCCGAATCTTGGCAAGCATCGAAGAGAGCTTGTGCTTCGTTCGGGAATTGTTTCATTACAGACGCGAAACGTACTTCGCCCTTGAGGAAGTCCTGGAATCCTTCCCACTTAGGCTCTTTCGAGTCGAGGATAAATGGATTCTTGCCTTCTTTTTCGAGGTCTGGATTGAAACGCCACAAGTGCCAGTAACCGCACTCTACTGCTTTTTGCTCCTCTTCCTGTGCCTTGCCCATACCTTTCTTCAAGCCATGGTTGATACATGGAGCGTAAGCTATGATGAGCGAAGGACCATCGTATGCTTCTGCCTCTTTGATAGCCTTGAGCGTCTGAGCTTGGTCAGCACCCATTGCAATCTGAGCTACATAAACATAACCGTAAGTTGTGGCGATCATACCAAGGTCTTTCTTCTTAACTCGTTTACCAGAAGCAGCAAACTTAGCGATAGCACCAAGTGGAGTAGCTTTTGACGACTGACCACCCGTGTTAGAATAAACTTCGGTATCAAGTACGAGGATGTTGACGTTCTTACCACTTGCGATAACGTGATCCAAACCACCGTAACCAATATCGTACGATGCACCGTCACCACCGATGATCCATTGTGAACGTTTAACGAGATAATGGTCAAGTTCGATGATTTGTTTGCAAATATCGCAGTTGCAAGCACGGATAGCTGGTTTAAGCTTTTCTGCCAACTCTTTACTTGCCTGTACATCGTCTTTCTTCTCGATCCATTCTTTGAACAAGCCTTTCAACTCGTCCGAACAGCAGTCGCAAGTTTGACCTTCAGTCATCAGACGAACTAAACGTGCACGCATCTTCTCGTTTGCAAGATCCATACCGAGACCGAACTCGCAGAAGTCTTCGAAGAGTGAGTTTTGCCATGCTGGACCTTGACCCTTCTCGTTCTTGCAATATGGTGTCGAAGGTATCGAACCTGAATAGATTGACGAGCAACCTGTAGCATTCGAAACGATCTGACGATCACCAAAGAGTTGAGTAACGAGTTTAACGTAAGGTGTTTCACCGCAACCCGAGCAAGCACCCGAGAATTCAAAGAGTGGAGTTGCAAACTGTGAATTCTTTGGATTAGATGTAATATCTACCAAATCTTGTTTCGACTTAACGTTCTTAACTGCATATTCCCAGTTCTGAGCTTCAGTTATAGATTCTTTAGCTGATGGATCGAACGAAACCATCTTCAAGGCTGGTCCACCTGCTTTAGGATTACCAGGACAAACGTCTACGCAGTTGCCACAACCAAGACAGTCCATTACGCCAACTTGGATGCGGAAGTTCATACCCTTCATCGTAGCTGGTGCTTTCATCTCAATAACTGAGCCTTGAATACCTTTAGCTTCATCGGCAGTCATGACGATTGGACGAATACATGAGTGAGGGCAAACGAAGGCACACTTGTTACATTGGATACAGTTTTCAGCCGTCCAAACAGGTACCATCGAAGCAACACCACGTTTCTCGTAAGCAGCAGTACCTTGTGGCCATGTGCCATCTTCAAGATCTTTGAAAGCAGAAACTTTCAGCAGGTCGCCGTCCTGAGCATTGATAACACGAACAACATTATTGATGAAGTCTGGATCGTTGTTAGCTTTCTTCGCGTCATCTGGCAAGTTAGCCCAAGCAGGATCAACTGTCAATTCCTTATATTCACCACCACGATCGACGGCTGCATAGTTCTTATTTACAACATCTTCGCCCTTCTTGCCGTAAGACTTAACAATGAAGTGTTTCATCTCATCAACAGCTTTTTCAACAGGAATGACACCAGTGATACGGAAGAATGCCGACTGGAGAATAGTATTGGTACGGTTACCAAGACCTATCTCCTGAGCAATCTTAGTTGCGTTGATGTAATAAACTTTGATGTTATTCTTTGCGAAATAAGCTTTCACTTTATTTGGCAAGTTCTGTGCCAGCTCGTCGCCTTCCCAGATTGTATTGAGCAGGAACGTACCATTCTTCTGCAGACCACGTGTTACGTCGTACATATTCAGATATGCCTGAACGTGGCAAGCTACGAAGTTAGGCGTGTTAACCAAATAAGTCGAGCGGATAGGCGTATCACCGAAACGTAAGTGTGAGCAAGTGAAACCACCTGATTTCTTCGAGTCGTACGAGAAATAAGCCTGGCAACGTTTATCGGTCGAACCACCAATAATCTTCACCGAGTTCTTATTTGCACCTACCGTACCATCAGCACCTAAGCCGTAGAACTTAGCTTCGAACATACCCTCGCCACCAACAGCAATTTCTTCTTTCTGTGGAAGTGAAGTGAAGGTTACATCGTCAACGATACCAATAGTGAAATGATCTTTAGGCTCGTTCTGGCTCATATTCTCGTAAACTGAAAGGATCTGAGCAGGAGTTGTGTCTTTCGAACCTAAACCATAACGTCCAGCGATAATCTTTGGAGCACTAGCTACGCCATAGAAGGCTTCTTTAACGTCCAAGAACAATGGATCGCCGTTAGCACCTGGCTCTTTAGTACGATCGAGAACTGTAACTATCTTTGCAGATTTAGGAAGTGCAGCAATAAGATGTTTCGACGAGAATGGACGATAGAGGTGAACAGCTACAAGACCAACTTTCTCGCCTTTCTTTGCCAAATAATCGATAACCTCACGAGTGCATTCAGTAACTGAACCCATCGCAACGATTACGCGCTCGGCATTTGCATCACCATAATAATCGAACAAACCATATTTACGACCAGTGATCTCCGAAATCTTATTCATATATTCTTCGACGATAGCTGGAACGGCATCATAATATGTATTGCACGATTCGCGGTGTGTGAAGAATGTATCTGGGTTTTCAGCCATACCACGTGCCACTGGACGTTCAGGAGTCAAGGCACGAGCGCGGAATTCTGACAATGCTTTCTGGTCGATCAGTGGAGCGAGATCTTCGTTCTCCAACATGTCGATCTTCTGTATCTCGTGAGAGGTACGGAAACCATCGAAGAAATTCAAGAATGGCACACGCGACTTGATTGTCGACAGGTGAGCCACGCCAGCCAGATCCATAACCTCTTGTACCGATCCTTCAGCCAACATAGCAAAGCCCGTCTGACGACAAGCCATGACGTCCTGATGGTCGCCAAAGATACACAAAGAGTGCGAAGCGAGTGTACGTGCAGAAACGTGGAATACGCAAGGCAACAGCTCGCCTGCGATCTTATACATATTAGGAATCATAAGTAATAATCCCTGCGAAGCAGTGTAGGTAGATGTTAATGCACCTGCCTGCAACGAACCGTGTACAGCACCTGCAGCACCTGCTTCCGACTGCATCTCTTCAACCAATACAGTCTCACCAAAGATGTTCTTACGACCTTGAGCCGCCCATTCATCAACATATTCTGCCATTGTCGACGATGGTGTGATAGGATAAATAGCAGCAACCTCCGAGAACATATACGAGATATGTGCTGCCGCTTGGTTACCATCACATGT
>JAJQAH010000012.1 GCA_021203885.1 Oscillospiraceae bacterium
CGGCCTGCGGATGAGCTCCGCCAGAGAGATGCCGCTTGTAAGCGGCGGGCTGCCAAGCTCGGAAAGCGCGGCCTGCACCGCGGATGTCGCCCCCAGATGGACCGTCTTTACCCGCGCAGCCTCCTCCTTGATCTGCCGCTGTTTTTCAACAACCGCGTCATAGCGCTCCTGCGGGATCAGGCCGACCTCATAGCCCTTTGGCGTAAGCCGCAGGTCCGCGTTGTCCTGCCGCAGCAGCAGACGGTACTCCGCACGGGAGGTCATCATCCGATACGGTTCCGTGTTTTCCTTCGTGACGAGGTCATCGATCAGCACGCCGATGTATGCCTCGGAGCGATCCAGGATCAGCGGCTCTTTGCCCTGAATTTTCCTGGCAGCGTTGATGCCCGCGACCAGCCCTTGTGCCGCGGCCTCCTCATATCCGGAACTGCCGTTAAACTGGCCGCCGGAAAAGAGGCCGGAGATTGCTTTAAACTCCAGAGACGGGGTAAGCTGCCGCGCATCAATGCAGTCATACTCGATTGCATAGGCATTGCGCACGATCCGCGCCTCCTCCAGCCCCGGCACGCTTCGATACATCGCCATCTGGACGTCCTCCGGAAGTGAACTGGACATCCCGCCGATGTACATTTCATTCGTATGTCTGCCCTCCGGCTCTAAAAACACCTGATGCCGGTCTTTTTCGGCAAATTTTACCACTTTATCCTCGATGGACGGGCAGTAGCGGGGGCCCGTCCCCTCGATCGCGCCGGAAAACAGCGGGGAGCGGTCCAGATTTTGGCGGATGATCTCATGCGTTTTCTCCGTCGTATAGGTCAGCCAGCAGCTGTCCTGCTCAATCTGCACGCTCTCCGGATCCGTTGTAAAGGAAAACGGAACCACGCGTTCATCTCCGTGCTGTTCCTGCATCTTTGCATAGTCCACAAAACGACCGTCAATCCGCGCCGGCGTGCCGGTTTTAAAGCGATACATCGCAACGCCGTTTTTGACAAGCGCATCTGTCAGGTGGACGGCCGCCTGCATGCCGTTCGGTCCCGTGTGGTTGACCACATCTCCGTACAGACACTTCGCGTTGAGATACGTACCGGTACATAAAACCACTGCTTTTGCGTGATATTCCGCGCCGGAAGTGGTTCGCACGCCCCGGATCTCATGATCCTCCACCAGCAGCCCGGCCACTTCTGCCTGTTTAAGCGTCAGATGATCCGTATTTTCCAGCACCTGCCGCATCCGGTTCGTATATTCGATCTTGTCCGCCTGCGCCCGCAGAGAATGTACGGCGGGCCCTTTGGATTTGTTTAACATTTTGGACTGGATAAATGTATGGTCAATGTTGACGCCCATCTCACCGCCAAGCGCGTCCACCTCCCGGACGAGATGGCCCTTGGAACTGCCTCCGATATTCGGGTTGCACGGCATCATGGCAATGCTCTCCACGCTGATCGTAAAAAGGATCACATCCAGCCCCAGCCGCGCGCAGGCCAGCGCCGCTTCACATCCCGCGTGTCCCGCGCCGACCACGCATACATCATAGTTTTCCCGTATGTTTGACATGGTGTTCACTTCCCCATACAAAAGTCACGAAAGACGGCATCGACCAGATCATCATCCACGGACTCCCCGATCACCGCGCCGAGCGTTTCATAGGCGTCCATCAGGTCGATCGTCAAAAAATCCTCCGGCAGGCCGTCTTCTATACTGTGCAGCACATTGTCCAAACTCGCCCGCGCCTCTTCCAAAAGCGCCTGCTGGCGCGCGTTTGTAATATAAACCTCATCATTAAAGGAAATCCGCCCCTCAAAAAACAGCTCTGTGATGGCCTCCTCCAACTCGCGGATTCCCTGCTTTTCTTTCGCCGAAACCGACAAGATCACCGGAACATCCGCAAAGCGGTCCAAAATCCTCTCTTTTGTCGTCTGCGCCGGAAGGTCGGACTTGTTTAAAAGCACAATGACCCGTTTACCGCGAATCGCGCGAAGAATCTCGTCGTCATTCTCGTCCAGCGGCAGGGAGGAATCCACTACATAAAGGATCAGATCCGCCCGGCTTGCGTATTCCATCGCGCGCGCGACGCCGATTTGCTCGATCGGTTCTGCCGTGCCGCGAATACCCGCCGTATCGATGACATTTAAGGCCAGCCCGCCCAGCCGGATCTGCTCTGTTAAGACATCCCGCGTCGTGCCGGCAATCTCCGTCACAATGGCCCGCTCCTCACCGACCAACGCGTTAAGGAGCGTGGATTTGCCGACATTCGGCTTCCCGACGATCACCGTGAGAATTCCTTCTTTTATAATCTTCCCGGCATCCGCCGACCGCAGCAGACGATCCACCCGTTCTGCCGCTTCCCCGACGCGCTTTTCCAGCGCCGCCTCATGGCCATCCAGGCTGTAGTGTTCCGGATCGTCCAACGCCGCCTCCAGATATGCCGTTTCACCCAGAATTTCCTCCCGGATCTCCCGGATCTCGGAGCAGACGGCACCCGCCAGCTGACTGACCGAACTCTGCCGGGCCAGCTCGCTCTTTGCGTTGATCAGATCGATCACCGCCTCCGCCTCGGACAGGTCGATCCTCCCGGAAAGGAACGCCCGCTTCGTAAACTCTCCCGGTTCCGCCGGACGGGCGCCGTGTTTTAACACGGTCTCCAGCAGCCGCTGCATCACAACCGCTCCGCCGTGACAGTCGATCTCGACCACGTCCTCCCGGGTATAGGTATGGGGGCCGCGCATAACAAGAAGGAGCACTTCATCGATGCGCTCCTCCCCGTCCACAATATAGCCATAGTGAACCGTGTGGGAATGCATCCCGGAAACCGGAATATCCCCTTTTTTTGGCAAAAAAACGCGGTCTGCCACAGGAAACGCATCCGGTCCGCTGATCCGGATGACCCCAATCCCCGCATTGGCTGTAGCCGTCGCGATCGCCGCGATCGTATCTGTCTTCATAAAACCATCCCTTTGCAACAAAAAACCCCGGCGAACCGGGGCTTTTTTCTTACTCGTCTGTGGGCGTGTCCGCCTCGCCGGCATTTTCTGCCGTTCCGGCGTTCGCATCCTCCGCATCGTCCTTGGAATCTCCATAATTCCCGGATCCCTTTGACCCCCGGTAGCCTCCGGATCTGTTCCGGCTGCGGGAATCCCGGTATTCCGGCGCGTCGTCCCGCATGGTAACCACCACGTGCCGCTCCGGGCCCTCTCCCTCGCTGTGGGTCGTTACATATTTATCACCCTGCAGCGCAAAATGAATCACCCGCCGTTCGTACGGATTCATCGGTTCCAGCTCCACGTCTTTTCCCGTACGTTTTACCTTTCCGGCGATGTTCTTTGCCAGATTTTCCAAGGTTTCTTTTCTTCGTCTTCGATAGTCTTCCGTGTCGAGTTTTATTTTGACGTAGGTGTCCAGCCGTTTGTTGACCGCCAGATTGGTCAAATATTGCAGTGCGTCAAGCGTCTGGCCTCTCTTGCCGATCAAAACGCCCATATCCTCGCCGGTCATCTCCACATCGTACGCGTTTTCCTCTTCCTCATCGCGCGTGATCGCAAGTTCCACCGGAAGTTCCATCGCCTCAAACACTTTCTGAAGGAACGACCGAATTTCATCCTCCGGCGCGAATTTCCTGCG
>JAJQAH010000040.1 GCA_021203885.1 Oscillospiraceae bacterium
GTGATGTACACCTCGTCCAGCCGGTGCTCCAGGTCCTTGCCCGTACACTCCTCCCCGGTCAGATCCACCAGGATCAGGTGGTTGTCCGTGCCGCCGGACACCAGACATACGTTCCGCGTCATAAGGCCTTCCGCCAGCGCCTTCGCGTTTTCAACGACCTGAGCTCCGTACGCCTTGAACTCCGGCCGCAGCGCCTCGCCGAAGCACACGGCCTTGGCGGCGATGACGTGTTCCAGCGGACCGCCCTGGCTTCCGGGGAAGACCGCCTTGTTGACTTTTTTGGACATCTCCTCGTCGTTGGTCAGGATCAGGCCGCCCCGGGGTCCCCGCAGGGACTTGTGGGTCGTGCTGGTCACCACGTCGGCGTACGGCACCGGGTTCTGGTGGCAGCCCGCGGCCACCAGACCGGCGATATGGGCCATGTCCACCATCAGAAGGGCCCCGTTCGCGTGGGCCAGCTCCGCCATCCGCTCGAAATCGATGGCTCTCGGATAGGCGGAGGCGCCGGCCACCAGCAGCTTCGGCTTCTCCTCCTTTAAAAGGCGTTCCACCTGCTCGTAGTCCAGGAACCCGTTCTCATCCACCCCGTAGGAGACGAAGTGGTAGGTCTTGCCCGACATATTCACCGGGGAGCCGTGGGTCAGATGGCCCCCCTGGTTCAGATCCATGCCCAGAACGGTATCGCCGGGATCCAGCAGGGCGAAATACACCGCCAGATTGGCCTGGGCCCCGCTGTGGGGCTGCACGTTGGCGTAGGCCGCGCCGAACAGCTCGCAGGCCCGCTGGATGGCGATGTTCTCCACCTTGTCCACCCACTCGCAGCCGCCGTAGTAGCGCTTGCCCGGGTAGCCCTCGGCGTACTTGTTGGTCAGCACGCTGCCCATGGCGGCCATGACCGCCGGGGAGGCCAGGTTCTCGCTGGCGATCAGTTCGATGTTCCGGCGCTGCCGGTCCAGCTCCCCGTCCATGGCGGCGGCCACCTCCGGGTCCTGGGGGGCGATGGCCCCGATGAAATCAAGCATATTCTCGTACATGGATCGATTCTTCCTTTCTCACACGCCGGGCCGTGCCCGGTCTTTTTCAGTCCTTTTTTCGCGGGACGATGTCGTTTGGAGATTTGAAAATACTGTCCGCCGGGATCACGCCCCGCACGCTGGACAGGGGGTAGACGGAGGTGTTCCGGCCCACCACGGTCCCCGGGTTCAGGACGCTGTTGCAGCCCACTTCCACGTGGTCCCCCAGCACGGCGCCCATCTTTTTAAGCCCGGTCTCCCAGACCTCCCCGCCGTCCTTCACGGCCACAGGCGTCCGGTCCGCCTTGACGTTGGAGGTGATGGAACCCGCGCCCATATGGCTGCAGTAGCCCAGGATGCTGTCCCCCACGTAATTGTAGTGGGGCGTCTGCACCCGGTCGAACAGGATGACGTTTTTCAGCTCCACCGAGTTGCCCACCACGCAGTTCTCCCCCACCAGGGCGCTGCCCCGGATGAAGGCGCAGTGGCGCACCTCGGTCTCCGCCCCTATGATGCAGGGTCCGCCCAGGTACGCGGTGGGGGCCACCACGGCCGTCTCGTGCACCCACACCCCTTCGGATATCTCCCGAAAACCGTCGCCCAGCTCCGGTCCCAGCCGGAGGATCAGGTCCCGGATCCCGGGCAGCGCCTCCCAGGGCAGGGTCGTGCCCGCCAGGTAGTCCCCGGCCAGGCTGTGTTCCAGATCGAACAGGTCCCGTACGCCGAACATGACCGGTTACTCCACGGTGACCGACTTGGCCAGGTTGCGGGGCTTGTCCACATCCAGGCCTTTGGCCACGCTGACATAGTAGGCCATCAGCTGCAGGGGCACGATGGCCAGGCTGGCGGCGAACAGGGGGTCGGTCTCGGGCACGTAGAACACGAAATCGGCCGTCTCCTCCAGCTCGTATTTTCCGTAAAAGGTCAGGCCCATCAGGTAGGCGCCCCGGGTCTTGACCTCCTCCATATTGCTCAGGGTCTTCTCGTACAGGTCCGGCTGGGTCAGAACGCCCGCCACCAGCGTATTTTCCTCGATCAGGCTGATGGTCCCGTGCTTCAGCTCCCCGGCGGCGTAGGCCTCCGAGTGGATGTAGGAGATCTCCTTCATCTTCAGGCTGCCCTCCAGGCAGACTGCGTAGTCCACGCCCCGGCCCATGAAGAACATGTCCCGGGCGGAGGCCCGGTTGGCGGCGAACCACTGGATCTGCTCCCGGTCATCCAGGATCTTCCGGATCTTGTCCGGCAGGCTCATCAGCTCGTCCAGCAGCTGGTCCGTCCGCTCATCGTCGATCTCGCCCCGGGCGGCGGCCAGCGCCACGGCCAGGCAGTAGCAGACGAGCAGCTGGGTGCTGTACGCCTTGGTGGTCGCCACGGCGATCTCCGGCCCGGCTTTCGTGTACAGCACCCGGTCGGCCTCCCGGGCGATGGTGGAGCTCTCCACGTTGACGATGGCCAGGGTGGGAAGCCCGGCCGCCCTGGCGCCCCGCAGCGCGGCCAGCGTGTCGGCCGTCTCCCCGGACTGGCTGATGACCACCACCATGCCGTCAGGGTCCAGCGGCGGTTTCCGGTACCGGAACTCAGAGCCCAGCTCCACCCGCACGGGCACCCGGGCCAGCTCCTCGATGACGTACTGGGCGGCCACGGCCGCGTGATACGCGGAGCCGCAGCCCACGATATACAGGCAGGAGATGTCCTTCAGCTCCTCCTCCCCCAGACCGGCGGCGGACAGATCCAGTTTTCCGTCCTTTATAAGGGATGCGAGTGTATCCTCCGCGGCTCTGGGCTGCTCGAAGATCTCCTTGAGCATGTAGTGCTCGTACCCCTCCTTCTCGGAGGCCGCCGGGTCCAGCAGGACCTTCTTGGGCTCGCACTCCACCACGTCGCCGTCCAGGTTGTAAAAGGTGATGCCCTCCGCCGACAGCTCGGCCGTCACCATGTCGTCCGGGTAGTACACCGTGCGGGTGTACTTCAAAACCGCCTGGACGTCGGAGGCCACCAGTGCGCAGTCCGTGCCCCGGCCCAGCACCAGGGGGCTGTCCTTCCGGGCGGCGTAGATCCGGCCCGGGCAGGACATGAACATGACGGCCAGGGCGTAGGAGCCCCGGATCCGCACCATGGCGTGGTTGATGGCGTCTATGGGCGTCCCCTCGTATTTTTTGAAGTAGTAGTCGATGAGCTTGACGGCCACTTCCGTGTCCGTGTCGGAATAAAAGCTGTACCCTTTCCGGGTCAGCTTGTCCTTCAGCTCCTGATAGTTGTCGATGATCCCGTTGTGCACGCCGACCACGTTCCCGTCGTCCGAGATGTGGGGATGGGCGTTGCACTCGGATGGCTCCCCGTGGGTCGCCCAGCGGGTGTGGCCGATGCCGCAGGTGCCCGCGATGGTGGTCCCGCCGTTGGTCTTCTCCACCAGGCCTCTCAGCCGGCCCTTGACCTTGACCAGAACGACGGGCGCGTCCCCGTCCCGCACGGCGATCCCGGCGGAATCGTAGCCCCGGTATTCGAGTTTTTCAAGTCCTTCCAGCAGGATCGGCGCGGCCTGTTCCGCGCCCACATAACCGACTATGCCGCACATAAACGAAATTCTCCTTCAT
>JAJQAH010000064.1 GCA_021203885.1 Oscillospiraceae bacterium
ATATTCCGAACAAAGAACGGATACAAAAGTATTTCTGAAATTGTATGTCTTGATCCTAACGAAAAAGTAGCTGACCATATAAAGGCGTATGAATTGTCTGGATTAGGTGGCAATTTGTTCTGTTGCCCTGTCGACTGCAATCCGTCATCTTACGGTATCAGGACAGAACAGAAAATATATAGGTCGATTCTTTGGAATGCCCTCGTCAGTCCGAAGTCATGTTCAGAGGCTCTCGATTATCTTGAGGCGCTTATGGAGTCTTTCGAGAAAACAAATGAGAACTCTACAAGTTCATCAGAGCCTGCTCCTTTGACAAAACTGGATTTCTATAAAAAATGTATTCTCACGGATGAACAACTGAAATGCATTTATGCCCACAAGAGTATATTCCATCTTATGCAAGAGAATGCGATTTATAGCCTCAAAAACAAAATTTTGCCGGATTTTTCGGTTGATGTCAATAAGCAGTGGGAGTTTAATATTCACGACCAAATCACGAATTTTGATGACTCTATAAATAACGATACAATTTTGTCTGCATATTTCAACCATAACTCGGGAAGGTGTCTTTTGATGGATTTCCCGGAAGACTTTTTTCTTCCGGCAAGCAACAAGCTGTGCCTTTCTCAAGCGAGTCCATTTAATTCATATATCACTTTTTTGAGGTCTTATGGCTCGCACAGTTTATACGTCGCTCAATCTGTCACGGCCATGGAAATAAACAAACTGCGAGATTATGTTAACGATAATTCGATTTCGGATTCGGATTTTTTTGATAAGGTTGTGGAAAAGCAGAAATACATCAAGTCGGTTTTGGGCGAAAAAGAATATCAAAGCCTTGTTGATAAATTCATAAATATCGGTATCAGTCCGATACGGTGTATTAAAGAACTTTTGCAAAACGCAGATGACTGTGATTATGAGACAGATTCTTCTTATATTTGTGTAAAATATGATGACGGGAAGTTCATAATAACATACAACGAAACAGGGTTTAAGAGAGAAGACCTCATGGCAATCACTTCACTTTCGAGTTCGACAAAGGATAAGGCGTCACATTTGATAGGGAAAAAAGGCGTGGGGTTTAAATCGGTGTTCGGAGTAGCGTCGGAGGTCGAAATACACAGTAACGCATTTGATTTCAAATTGAGCAAAGACACTCCTACAATCCCCGAGCGTCTGAAACCTTTAGAAAGCCGACAGGATGGGACCACCATAATTTTCAAGGCTTCGAGTGATGATGTCGCCGTTAAAATCCGAGATTATTTGAGCACTAATAATCTCATAAAAGATATACTGTGTCTTAGAAACCTTAAAATCTTTAATATTTTTGGCTCGATTGTTGAGGCCAGTGATACAGGTAATATAAGGGAGATAGTTTCGGAAAGGGACGGCAGTTATAAGTTTTGGAGGTACCAAGAATCATTTATAGTAGATAAAAGTGGGGAGGGATTTGACGCACATGATAAGACACAGAAGATAAACTGTTACTATCAGGTATCAAGTGTTATGCCGGGTAGCAGGAACGTTGAGAATCCTATAGACAGTTACCTGTATTGCGGTCTTCCTACGGAAACCAAATGTTGTAACGGGATTTCCGTTGATGCGGAGTTCAATCTTGACCTGCCAAGAGAAGGACTAGTGGCTGACGCATGGAATGAATATCTGCTTGAAAAATCTGTGGACGTAATGGTCAGTTTTTTGCACAGAATAAGCGAGAACCTCAGCTCTAATTTGAAGTCGAAGGTATTTGACTTACTGGGTATGGAGTTCAATAACACTACTAAAGATGTGGACATAAAACTCTTTTCGGATTATCACATACGAGTTGAGGATTACTGGCTAAGCAAATTGAAAGAAACGGAGTTCCTTCCTACATATGAAAGCAATGTGTATATTGCACCAAGTACACCGGGATGCGTTAGATACCCCGCAGTCGCGCACATGCTTCTTGAAGACGGTAAGAAGTTTTTAACATCTTCTCGCTTAATTATGAACGGTCCCGTCACCGATATGGATTCTATCTACAGAAAACTTGGTATCATAGCCCAGGATGAAGAAAAGGTATTGGATGAAATATCACCATATGTAGAGGAGTATATAACAAAAAGCAACGGAGCAAAGGTCAGGACTAAAAACAATTTTGCTGACAGGCTGTATTCGTATCTCAGCAACCTTGATACTGAGACAATAAAGTTAAAAGATCGCATATGGAATCTACCTATTATTCCGATTCTTGATTTTGACTCGAACGAAAGTACACGTTTTATCTGTAAGAACGAAGGAGATGTGTATTTATACAGAGATGATGTGATTGATTCCGAACGTGATATTTCCTCGTTCATGTTTCTTGACGAATCGATTATGACTGACAAAACATTTTTTAATGTTTTTGACGTTTATCCTCGCATTTTAAGTGAGTACTCTATAAATAAGAATTACTCCGACAGACTTGTGGAAAGAATAGAATCTACAAACTGCGAGGATGACGAGGAAAGAAAAGAGTTGTACAGGTATTTGTTAAATGAGTACACCATTGGCAAAATAACCAAACACAACTGCCTTAACTTGATTTCCGTAAAATACAGAGAGGGCAAAATCCCTCTCAAAAATAAGAATGGAGATATCGTAACGCATGCGGTTTTCTTGTACTACGAAAATACAAGTGACGGCCCCTTTAAGGGGATGCTTATGAACGAATTTGCTGTTTCCACTGAGTGCTATGATTTTGCATGTTACGCTACACAGTGTGACGATTTATACATGATTGTCGAAGACTCAAAATCTGAATGCGTATTGGACTATCTTGAAAACAATCCAGATTTTATGTTGACATTGGATGATTTAGATGACCTCAAGTCAAGTTATTTCGGAAACGTATTAAAGATATGTCCGTTTGTTATGGAACTTTATTCCAACGACTATGTTGATGATGATATGCTTGACGCGAGCGGTCTGAAAGTAATCATAGATACGATAGCCCCCGATTTGTTTAACGATTATAAATTCCCGTCAGAGAGGGTGAATGAACAGAGTTTGAACTCATATATGGACAAAGAATATCCTACCTACGGAAAGATTGTAGATGAAGTAAAAGAATGCAAAGTAAAAATGCTGGAATGTGGGACCGACAGATTCCCTCTCGATTATAAAGAGGTTAGACAGAATATAATGGAGAGATATAGTCCGATAAAGGGGAAATGTTTTTGTCAGCGGTGTGGTGCGATTAAACCAGATAGTTTTATAGAGGTTGTGGAAATCGAGGAAGAACCCAGCATGTTAGCTATCCCCATGAATTTGGCCCTTTGTTTGGAGTGTGCAAAAACATATCAGGCACTCAGACATATTTCCTCGTGGATTGATTTATTTGTCAAACAACTAGAAACGGCAAGCCATGGGGGAAATGAGCCCATTGTAATATCATTTGGAAAGAACCAGCAGCAATACACATATAAATTTAAACAAACACACTTGGCGGAGATTCAATATATTCTTAAACATGATAAGGG
>JAJQAH010000017.1:0-8567 GCA_021203885.1 Oscillospiraceae bacterium
CCTTACCGCCATTAATATACCACCAGCCGTAGTCGTTGGCGAAATTGGCCACGCCCGTATAACCGAACTGGACCTTCCCGCCGGTTACATACCACCAGCCGTACTCATTCTGATCTACGCCATCGTGTGAGAAATCAACTGCGCCGCCGCTTACGTACCACCAGCCATAATCGTTCGGATAGTCGGCGAGACCGGTGAAGCCGAACTGGACTTTCCCGCCGAGCAGGTACCACCAGCCGTAATCGTTCTGCTCCACGCTGTTACAGGAAAAGTCTACCTTGCCCTTGACGACGCGCCACCAGCCGTAGTCGTTCTGCTCCACGCTGTTTTTGCTGAAATCCACCTTGCCGCCGCTGATGTACCACCAGCCGTAGTCATTGGCGTAATTGGCCACGCCGGTGTAACCGAACTGGACCTTACCGCCGGTCACGTACCACCAGCCGTATTCGTTTTGATCCACGCCATTATGTGAAAAGTCGACCGTGCCGTCTTTCACGTACCACCAGCCATACTCGTTCTGTGCCAGTCCCGTATAGTCGGTCTTTACGATGCTGTCTTCGATATACCACCAGGTACCAGCGCCTTTTTCATATACTTCTCCGGCCGGATCCTGCACGATATCGGAGGAGACGATCCCGCCGTCTTCATCGTAGTAGTACCAGAGACCGTCCTTCTCCACGAATCCGTTTTCCGCCGTGTCGGAATAATCCGGCTCCTCAGTGTCGGAATGATCTGTTTCCTCCTCGGCGTAACTGATCACTGAGACAGCGGCAAGGATGAGAATCATCGCAGACAGGATCGGCAGCCAGAATTTTATTCTTCCAGAGCTATGCATACAAACACCTCTCAAAAATTGCTGATTTCGGAAAGTATATCATATATACGGGGTTAAGGCAAGTTTTCGGGCCTTCCGGGCGGCCTGCCGGCATTCGGCAGACCGGAAACGAGAAACCGGCACACCCCGTTTTCAAGCGGAGTGTGCCGGCCGCAGTATTTTTGATGGAAACATGATGAATCATCATGCGTTCCTACAATTAATGATATTGCCCGGCTCAGTCCTCACCCTGTGCCTGCGCCTGTGCGACCGCCTTTTCCTGGACCGCCTGAGGTGCCTCTTCATAGCGGACGAAGTGGTACGTGAAGCTGCCGCGGCTCTGGGAAAGGGAACGCAGGTCGATCGCGTAGCTGACCATCTCATTCATGGGGACATCTGCTTCGATCACCTGATCGCCGTCATCATTCGGATTCATACCGGTGACCCGTCCCCGGCGTTTGTTCAGGTCGCCGATGATATCGCCGGTGTACTGATCCGGTATGGTAACTTTCAGCTCGCCGATGGGTTCCAGAAGAACCGGAGACGCGTCGGGCAGGCCGGCCCTGTATGCCATCTGGGCGGCTGTCTTGAAAGCCAGTTCGGAGGAATCCACCGGATGGTAGGATCCGTCATACAGGGTGGCTTTCAGGAAGACCACCGGATAGCCGGCCAGGACACCGTGCTGGACGGACTCCCGCAGGCCCTTTTCCACGGCCGGGAAGTAGTTCCGGGGAACGGCACCGCCGAATACTTCCTCGTCGAATTCCATTTCCTCGCTCTCCCCGGGCTCAAAACGGATCTTGACGTCACCGTACTGGCCGTGTCCGCCGGACTGCTTTTTATATTTGCCCTGTACTTCCACTTTTTTACGGATCTTCTCCCTGTATGGGATCAGCGGCTCGCTCAGCTCCACTTCCACGCCGAACTGATTTTTCAGTCTGGAGGCCAGGACATCCAGCTGCATGTCTCCGGTGCCGGTGATCACCATCTGGTGGGTCTCCGGGTCGTTGACGACCGTGAATGTCAGGTCCTCCTCGTTTATCCGGCCGAGACCGGCGGCAACTTTATCCTCCTGGCCGCTGGTTTTCGCCTTCATCGCCATACTGTAGTTGGGCTCCGGATAATCGGCGGGCTCGAATTTGACGACTTTCTGCGGGTCGCAGAGAGTATCGCCGGTCTTCACTTTATCCATTTTGCCGATCGCGCCGATATCACCGCAGCCCAGTTCCTTGATCTCGGTGACTTTTTTACCCATGATGGAATAAAGCCGGCCCAGTTTTTCCTGCTGCCCGGTGTTGGCGTCGACCATCTGGGTGTCGCCCGTCAGGTGTCCGGAGAGCACTTTTACATAGGAATATTTACCGTACTGGTCGGAAGAGGTCTTGAAGACATAGGCGGTGGGAAGCGCTTCCGGAGAGATGATAAAGTCTTCCAGGTCTCCGTTGCTCTTTTCCGCAGTCAGCAGAGGACCTTCCACGGGACTCGGGAGCAGATTCACGATGGCGTTCAGCAGCTGCTTGTTGCCCAGGCCGGTAACAGCGCTGCCGCACAGGACCGGGACCAGTGACAGGTCCTTGACGCCGGCTTTCAGGCCGGTCAGCATCTCCGCATACGTGAAGTCCTCCCCGGAAAAATATTTATCCATAAACTCTTCGCTGGTCTCGGCCACAGATTCCCGGAGCGCTTCGTATGTTTCCTCCACCACGGAGCTCTTATCCTCCGGGATCTCGATCTCCTGGGAGTGTCCGCTGTCGTCCGAGGTATAAGCTTTCTTATGGAGAACGTCCACAATGCCCGTGACGCGCTTATCCTCATCCCAGATTGGGATGATCAGGGGCGCCACGGCCTTGCCGAAGCGGTCTCTCAGGGCATCGTAAACACTGTTGAAGTCACTGTTCTCCTCATCCAGTTTGGAGATATAGATCAGACGGGGCAGTTTGTTTTTGGCAAGACGTTTCCAGGCGCGCTCCGTGCCGGGGGTCAGCCCGTCTTTCGCGGAACAGACGATGATGGCGGACTCAGCGACCTGCAGCGCCTGCATGACCTCACCGGAAAAATCGAAGAAGCCGGGGCAGTCCAGCAGATTGATCTTAGTCCCGTTGTATTCGACGGGTGCCACGGACATGGAAATGGAGATATGACGCTTCACCTCTTCCGGGTCGCTGTCGCATACGGTGTTGCCGTCATCCGTCCTTCCCTGGCGGTCGATGGCCCCTGTTACAAACAGCAGATTTTCCACCAGGGATGTTTTGCCGTTCCCGTTGTGTCCCATGATACATACATTCCGTATATTCTGTCCTGAGTAAACCATAATATTTCTCTCCTTACCGCCGGAGGGAGCTCCCACCGGTTGATTCATATAATTTTCCCTAAAACCAATACGAGCGGTACCAAAACAACAATGCTGTTATTCTGATACCGCCCGGACATATTGATTGAGGGATAGAGACCAAATATAATTTTCAAAGTTTCCGAACCGGGTCGTCGTGCCCCGGGCAGATCACTCGTCTTTCTCGGCGTCGTATGCCCTCCGGGCGCCCTCTTGCTGGGCGGACGGATTCGGCTGCATGGAAGCGGTGAAAGAAGCGTGTTTCTGCTGGATCTCGTCGTGAGCTTCCTTCATGGCTTCCTCCGCCCGGCTCAGCAGATCATCACAGTATTCGTTGGCCGCCTGACGAAGTTCTTTTGCCTGCGTTTCAGCGGACTGAACCATTTCAGCGCTCTTCTGGCGGGCCTGGGCCATCAGCTCGTTATCGGACAGCGCTTTCTCGGCGTCGTCCTCGGCCTGTTTTTTGATCGTATCGGCTTCGCGCTTGGCCGCGTTCAGATACTCCGTACGGCTGTCCTGCAGCTTCTTCGCCTCGCGTATCTCCATCGGGAACTGGGCTCTGACATCATCGAGAATGTCCAGAGCACGGTCTCTCTCGATCATGCATCTGTCCGAGCTCAGAGGTACGCTTCTCGCTTCATCGATCATCGTATACAGCATGTCCAGTAATTCTTCTACACCGCTTGCCATGGGAATTCCTCCTCAAATTATTCCATTATTAAATTTATCAATCCCGCTTTGACGGGTTATTCGGCTTTTTATATTTTTGTTCAACGTCCGCAATGATCTCCCGGGGGACAAAATCAGAAAGATCCGCGCCGTACCGGGCCATTTCCCGCACGACCGTGGAACTGAGATAGGTGTACTTTTCGCTGGATGGGATAAAGAAAGTGTCCAGATTGCTGTACAGTTTCCGGTTGATCATGGCCATCTGGACTTCGCTTTCATAATCCGAAACGGCGCGCAGACCCTTGACGATCACATGGGCGCCTTTTTCACGGGCATAGTCTGCCAGAAGATCCTCGGAGTAATCCACTTCGACGTTATCCAGCCCGTCGGTGACCCGGCGGATCAGGTCCACCCGTTCCTCCGGGGTGAACAGCCCTTCGCTTTTCCGGAAGTTGATCATGACGCATACGATCAGCCTATCGAAAGCCTGCGCGGCACGCTTGATGACGTTCAGGTGTCCGAGGGTCACGGGGTCGAAGCTTCCGGGGTAGATAGCGGTTTTCATAATTTAAAGTCACCACAAATCAAGCGCCAAAACCGGGCTCCCGATGATACAGGGTAACCCTTGTTTTGCCGTAAGAATAGGTCCTGCCCCGGACGTAGGGGGCTTCCACATCCGGAAGGCCCAGATCGGCGGGACTCTCACAAATGATTATACCACTTTCAGAAAGAATGTCAATCGTTGTAATTTTCTTTATAACAGGAGATAAAAGGCCTGCCCGATAGGGCGGATCCAGGAAAACCAGATCGAAAGGACCTGGATGCCGGTCGAGATAAGCGGCTGCATCCTCCCGGATGACACGGGCCCGGTCTGCAAGTCCGGTCAGCGACAGATTTTCCCGGATGGTCTGTACCGCCTCCGGTGAACTGTCCACGAGGACGGCATCGGCCGCGCCGCGGGAGAGAGCCTCGATTGCCAGCTGGCCGGTTCCGGCGAACAGATCCAAAATGTGCCGCCCTTCAATGTCAAACTGGATAATATTAAAAATAGCCTGTTTGACCTTGTCGCCGGTGGGACGGGTATCCAGACCCTGCAGCGTCTTCAGTTTTCGGCCTCTGGCCTCGCCGGAAATCACTCTCATACCGTCGGATCCCCCTCCCCGCTGCCGTGAAAATGGTCGTAGACCGCCCGGGCGGTCTTCCGGTCGACGATCCGGCTCAGCTGTTCCGGATCGGCCTGCCGGATCGCCTTGATGCTTTTCAGTTCTTTCAGAAGCGCCGCCCGGCGTTTGGGGCCCACTCCCGGGATGCTGTCCAGTTCCGATCCCCGGACCGACCGGCCGTGCCGGGAGCGGTTATAGGTAACGGCGAAACGGTGGGCCTCTTCCTGGATCGTGCCCAGGAAAGCGAACAGGGACGGATCGTGCAGGATCCCGATCTCCTGTCCCCCCGGCGCCGCCAGAGCCCGGGTCCGGTGCCGCTGGTCCTTGACCAGTCCGAAGACGGGAATATCCAGGCCCAGTTCTTCCAGAGCCTTTTTCGCCACCCCGGCATGGACGCTGCCGCCGTCGATCAGCAGCAGATCGGGCCGGGTATCCCAGCCGTCTTCTCCGGCCAGCAGCCGGGTAAATCGGCGGGTAACGACCTGGGACATGGAGGTGTAATCGTCGGGGGCCGAAAGGCCGTTGACCTTAAAGCGGCGGTAGTCGCTCTTCCGGGGCTTCCCGTCCGCGAAGACGACCATGGAGGCCACGATGACCGATGCCCCGGTATTGGAGATATCGAACGCCTCGATGCGGCGCGGGGGCGCATCCAGTGCCAGCAGAGTACCCAGCCTTTCCAGCAGGCCGGCGGTCCGTTCCTGCCGGCTGGTGGCTCTTTCGGCCTCTTCCCGCGCGTTGGATCCGGCCATACGGACCAGATCCGCCTTGGCGCCTCTTTTCGGAACGGCCAGTTCCACCCGGCGGCCCGCCTGCTCCGACAGGAGCGCGGCCAGAGACTCCTGGTCCTCCAGCGGACAGGGAAGGAGGATCGTTCTGGGCAGACGGCCCCGGGGCGTAAAGTACTGCCGGACAAGGGAGGAGACGACCTCGTTGTCCTCTTCCATGGGCGTATCCAGAAGGGACCAGTCCTTGGCGGCCAGCTGACCCTCCAGAAAGTGAAGGACCACGAAACAGCTTCTGGCGTCGCCGCGGTAAAAGCCGATGACGTCGGTGTCCGCAAGAGGGCCGGACAGCACTTTCTGTTTCTGACTGAGCAGCTCGATGGCCCGGCAGCGGTCCCTGAGCTCGGCCGCGCGCTCAAAGTGAAGCTGCTCCGACGCCCGGTCCATTTCCTCCCGGAGGTCCCGGAGGACTGCCGCGAAATCCCCGTTCAGCAGCCGGACGGCCTGGTCGACGGTCCGGCGGTATTCCTCCTGGGTCAGTTCCGGGCGGCACCAGCCGGCACAGCGGCCCATCCGGTAGTTCAGGCAGGGCCGTTCCTTCCCGATATCCCGGGGAAAGACCTTGCTGCAGGCGGGCAGTTTCAGCGCGGCCTGCAGGGCGTCGATCAGATCCGCGGTGACGGAGCGTCCGCCGTAGGGACCGAAATACGAGGCGGAACCCTCCTCCGTCCGGCTGACCATGGCTAAACGCGGGTACGGTTCCCCCAGATCCAGACGGATGAAGGGGTATCCCTTATCATCCTTCAGGAGGATATTGTACTTGGGCTTGTGGCGCTTGATCAGCGAGTTTTCCAGTACCAGGGCCTCAAATTCGGAATCGGCGATGATGACGTCGAAGTGGTCGATCTGACTGACCATGGCGCGGGTCTTTTCCGTATGGGAGGCCATATTGTTGAAATACTGGGACACACGGTTTTTCAGGGCTTTTGCCTTGCCCACGTATATGACCCGGCTCTGCTTGTCCTGCATGAGATATACACCGGGCTTCAGCGGCAGGGCGCGGGCTTTTTCCTTCAGCTGTTCAAGGGTCATGAGTACCTCCGAAGATCCGGGCCGGCTGCCCGGAAAAGAAGAGCGGGACCGCCGGTGACGGCAGCCCCGCTCAGGCAAAACAAAAATTATTCGGCGAAGTTTTGTGCGATCAGCTCGGCGAGATCGTCCACGGCTTCTTTTTCATCCTCGCCGTCCGCGATCAGATTGACCTCTGTCCCTTTGGTGATGCCCAGGGAGAGTACGCCCAGCAGACTTTTGGCGTTGACCCGGTGCTCATCCTTCTCGATCCAGATGGAGCTTTTATATTCGTTGGCTTTCTGAATAAAAAAGGTCGCCGGACGGGCATGCAGTCCGACCTGGTTGTTTACGACAGCTTCTTTCATATACATGGCAACGAATTCCCCCTTGAATTGTTGTGAAATCTGACCGGGGTTCTCCTCCACCGGGGAGTTGTGCACGGATGAAACGCCGGAATGTTTTCTTAACTATAGAATAGCAAATTTCAATGCTTTCGTCAATATCCTTTTTTGATCTGAACCGACTTCTCAAAAAAAAATTTTTGTGGTACAATGAAAAAGATCGGAGGAGAAATTATATGGCTGAAATAGGTGTGCTCGGGGCCGGAACCTGGGCGCTGGCGCTGGCGGAAATGCTGCAGGAGACCGGGCATCAGGTGACGCTCTGGTCCGCGCTGGAAGAAGAGATCGACGAGCTGGAGGAGACCCGTGTCAATCCGAAGCTGCCGGAACTGGATCTGTCCCCGGAGATCATATTAACGAAGGACCTCGGCGTGCTGTGCGCGGAGAAGGACGTACTGCTGTTCGCGGTGCCCTCGGTGTTTGTCCGGTCCACGGCGGCGGCCGCCGCGGACTATGTTCCGGACGGCCAGGTCATCGTCGACGCGGCCAAGGGGATCGAAGCCGGCACGTTATATACCCTGACAGAGGTGATCCGCTCGGAACTGGATCAGGCGGGGGGCCGCGAACACGTCAGACTGGTGGCGCTGTCCGGGCCCACCCATGCGGAGGAGGTCGCGCTGGGGATCCCCTCTACCATCGTGTCGGCCTGCGCCGACCTTGAAACGGCGCAGCTGGTCCAGGATATTTTCATGAACGACCGTATGCGGGTCTACACCAACGACGACGTGAAAGGCGTGGAGCTGTGCGGTGCGTTGAAGAACGTCATCGCCCTGGCGGCCGGGATCTCCGACGGCCTGGGATACGGGGACAATACGAAAGCCGCACTGATCACCCGGGGGATGGCGGAGATCGCCAGACTGGGCCGGGCCATGGGCTGCCGGGAGCGGACGTTTTACGGCCTGGCCGGGATCGGGGATCTGATCGTGACGGCAACCAGCGGGCACAGCCGGAACAACAGAGCCGGGTTCCTCATCGGACAGGGTAACACCGCGGAGGAGGCGGCGCGTCAGGTGGGCATGGTCGTGGAGGGCCTGAATGCCCTTCCGGCGGCTGTGGAACTGGCCAGGCGGTACCGGGTGGATATGCCCATCGTCTCGGCCGTCGATTCCGTGGTGAAAGGCGAAAGCGAACCCGTGCAGATCGTGGCCGAACTGATGGGCCGGGAGAAAAAAGCCGAGCATCCGGAGGATACGTCCGGCTTTTAGGGCCGCCGGGCGGGCTTCCCGTCCGCCCAAAAACTTGCAAAAGACGGCCGTTTCCCTTATAATATACGGCGGACTGCAAGCCCGGCGCAGGGTGCAAGAATGCCGCCGGATGTGTGATGAACGTTAACGTGGAAGGGGAATCCTCAGTGCAGGAATCGAGAAGAAGAAGAACATCGGGCCGGAGAACGGAGTC
>JAJQAH010000017.1:8667-15953 GCA_021203885.1 Oscillospiraceae bacterium
CTGAAGGGGATCGGAAGGTACACGGGAGAGACCGTGGCGGAATTTGAGATCATTCAGAACACGCAGACGGTCGCTCTGCCCGAGAGCGGCAGCTCCGAGATGTATGTGGGGGAGACCCTGCTGATCACCATGGATCTCCAGGCCGGTGAGACGGCGTCTTTCGTCTCGGACGACGAAAACGTGGCTGAAGTGAACGGGTACGGCCTCGTTACAGCCAACCGTGCCGGTACGGCGCAGATCACCGTGACGACCGGGGGAAGCGGCTCATCCGCTGTCCGGACCCTGACCGTCCGGGTATCCCTGGCGCCTCCGGAGATCAGTGATCTGACCGCGGGTGATCAGGGGGTCGAACTGACCTGGGATTCCGTGACTGGCGCCGAGACATACGAAATCTTCCGCCGATCGGACGAGGACTCGGACTTTGAGACGATCGGAAAGATCACCGATACGGGAGAGAAGAGCGGGACCTATACGGACACGGAAGCGGAATCCGGACAGACCTATACCTATTACGTAGTGGCCTGCTGTGACAACGGAGACATTACCTCCTCACCCGGGGAGGCAGTGAGCATCACCTACCTGCCGGCACCCAGGCTGATGGATGTGCGGGCGGTTTCTTCCACCAGTTTCATCGCTTCCTGGTCGGGCGGCGATGAAGAAGATGAGGATGAAGAATACGAATATGAGCTGCAGTACTCGACGGATCCCGATTTCGGATCCGGCGTGGAGACCATAGAGGCCGGCGGGAGCGCTACGATCTCCAGGGCCGTCAAGGACCTGGAGGAGAACACTTCCTATTCCGTCCGCGTCCGGACCTGCACGGAGGTGGACGGTGAGATGTCCTATTCCGGCTGGAGCGCGACCAAGACCGTCACCACACTGGACGCCTCCCAGGACGCGGCGGAAGGAAAGGTCCGGACGGAAGACTGGCTGACGGTATTCGCCGGGGACTCCATCACCTACGGGCTGACGCCGGATTCCATCAATGCGATCAAGGATATCGATATTGAGGGTGAGAAAGACGTGGTCGCGGCGGAGAGCCTGAATGTGGTCACCTTCCAGACAAAGGACGCGTTCGACGGCATGACCGGGGTGGAGAAGACGATCAGTCT
Source organism: Oscillospiraceae bacterium (assembly GCA_021203885.1). GTDB lineage: Bacteria > Bacillota > Clostridia > Oscillospirales > Oscillospiraceae > JAJPXI01. The sequence continues at coordinate 9,780 of JAJQAH010000017.1, forward strand.
CAAGCCGGACCGGGTCTATTCCATGATCGGCCTGAACGACGTGGCATGGCGCGATCACGAGCAGCTGATCGACTACTATACGGATATCGTACAGGACCTGCAGGAAGGCTGCCCGGGCGTGGATATCGTGATCCTGTCGATCCCGCCGGTTTCCAGGGATGCGGAGGAACGGCAGCCCGGATTTGCGGATATCCCGGATGTGAACGGCGAGCTGGAAGCCATGGCGGCGGACCTGGGGGTCCGGTACTACGACTATACGGACGCGTTTAAGGATTCAGAGGGGTATATACTGGAAGAGTACGGATCGGGCGAGTTCCACTGGAGCGTGGAAGGATACGCCCTTTTCGGCGAGCTGATCAGCGCGTATGACAGCTCGCTGGACTAATATATAATGAAAAATTTTTCGACCGCAGGAGGAGAACAATCATGAAAAAATTCAACAGTATTCTGAAATGGACGGTCCTGATGACCATGCTTCTGTCTCTGTGCCTGGCCGCCGCGGGCTGCGGGTCTTCCGAGACTGAAACATCTGCCTCCGCCAGTACTTCCGCCGGCGGGGAGAGCCCGTCCGCCGAGGCCTCGGAGACCGGGGAGAGCGGCGAGGGGATATCCTGCCTGGAACTCTACCTGGCGGCCGGTGAGGAGGCCCAGGAGGGCCTGGATCAGATCGTCGAGAAACAGGAGTGCACGCTGATCACCCAGAAATACTGGGATCTCCTGGACGACTTTTTCTACGCCACGGACGATGAGCAAGTCTACTGCATCTGCATCGTCCGGGCGACGGATACCGAGGCGGCCGAAACGGTCAGGGACCTGTTCGATGACCAGCTTGCCTCCATGGAGAACGACAGTTACCTGACCACGGATCAGCAGGAGGTCGTGCAGGCGGCCCGGGTGGGCAGCGACGGACAGTACGTCTGGTACATCTCCCTTTCCAGCTCTTCCGCGGACAACCAGAATGCGGAAAATGTGATCAAAGACCTGATCTGATCTGCGCGCACATCCGAATCGTAAGCAAGCGGCTACCTGTCTGCCGGGGGTATCTCCGCCCAGCGGGTAGCCGCTTTCAAGGTTTTCTCAGTCATTTCATTCCGTTGTAAGGAGTTTGCAGATGGTATTCAGCAGCCTGACCTTTCTGTTCCGGTTCCTTCCCCTCGTGCTGGCCGTTTACTTTCTTGTTCCAAAGAAGGCCAGGACGTGGCGGAATCTGGTCCTGCTCCTGTTCAGTCTCGTGTTTTACGCGTGGGGGGAGCCGAGGTATATCGTCCTGGTCATCGGGTCCACGCTGGTGGACTACACGATGGGCAGGATCATTGCCTATTCCCGGAAGACGGACCGGCCCAAACTGGCCAAGGCCTCGCTGATCTGCTCACTCGTCGTCAATCTGTCCCTGCTGGGTATCTTTAAATACGCGGATTTCGCCATCGGGATCGTCAACACGATCACGCCTCTGCATCTGAAACTGCTGAATCTGGCGCTCCCCATCGGGATATCCTTCTATACCTTCCAGACCCTGTCCTACACGATCGACGTATACCGCGGCATTGTGGACGCGCAGAGGAACATCATCTCCTTCGGCGCCTACGTGACATCGTTCCCGCAGCTGGTGGCCGGCCCCATCGTCCGGTACGAGACGGTGGCCAAAGAACTCTCCTCCCGCAACGAGTCCTGGGACAACTTCGCGGAAGGAGTGCGGCGTTTCGCCATCGGACTGGGCAAGAAGGTGCTGATTGCCAACCAGGTGGGCGCGGTGTGGAGCGAGATCGCGGCGACGCCCACGGATGAGATGACCACGCTGACCGCTTGGCTGGGCGTGGCCATGTTCACGCTTCAGATCTACTTCGATTTTTCCGGCTATTCCGATATGGCCATCGGCCTGGGGCGGATGTTCGGCTTCCACTTTATGGAGAACTTCGAGCATCCCTACGAGTCCAAAAGCATCACGGAATTCTGGCGCAGATGGCACATCTCTCTGGGCAGCTGGTTCCGCGAATATGTCTATATCCCTCTGGGCGGCAACCGGAGGGGACTGGCCATCCAGTGCCGGAATCTGTTCATCGTGTGGTTCCTGACGGGCCTGTGGCACGGCGCATCGTGGAATTTCGTCATATGGGGGCTGTATTACGGCGTGCTTCTGATGATCGAGAAGCTGTGGCTGAAAAAGATACTGGAGAAGCTGCCCGCCGCGGTCGGCCACATTTATACGATCATCCTGGTCATGTTCGGATGGGCGATCTTCTCCTTTGACGATATGGCGGACGGCATGGGGTACATCGGCACCCTGTTCGGGTTCTCCGGCAGCGGCCTGTGCGACAGTACGACCGCTTATCTGCTTTTGACGAACCTCGTACTGATCCTGATCGCGGCGGTGGGCTCCACGACCCTGTTCCAGTCCCTGTGGAACCGGATCCGCACGGCGGCCTGGAGACGCACGGACCTGACCGGCCGGGGCGGCAGCGCCGTGGCCGTCAGCGCGGCGGAGTGGGTGCTCGTGCTGGGCGTCATGCTGCTGTCGGTGGCGTTTCTGATCAACTCTTCCTACAACCCGTTCCTGTACTTCAGGTTCTGAGGAGGTGGCGGCACATGTCTGATGACACACCCAAAGCGAACCGTGTCACACGGATCAAAAATATCGTAACGGTCATCCTGTTCTGCCTGGTGATCTTCGCTTTCGCGGTCATTACGCTGCTGACGGCGGACGCGAAAGTCTCCGAGCGGGAGAACCGCACCCTTCAACAGATGCCGGAACTGAGCACCGAGACCGTCCTGGACGGCTCTTTTCAGGACCAGTACGAGACCTATATGAGCGATCAGTTCCCGCTTCGGGACCGGTGGGTCGACGCCACGACCGCCCTGCAGCAGATGCTCGGAAAGACGGATATCAACGGCGTCTACATCGGTAAGGACGGTTATCTGATCGAGAAATATACGGACGAGGACTTCGACAACGAGCTGGTGGCGGGGAACATCGACAGCCTGACTTCCTTTATCAATGACATGACGGCCGCCTACGGCAGCGGTCATGTGGACCTGCTGATGGTGCCGGACAAGGCGAACGCCGTTTCCGAATATCTGCCGGATCTCGCCGAGCCCAATAATGAGAAGGACGTCCTGGACAGCCTGTCGTCGCGCCTGGATGACAGTTCCGTTATGCTGGACCTGACATCGGTCCTGCAGGAGCACCAGGATGAATATATTTATTACAGGACGGACCATCACTGGACGACTCTGGGTGCCTATTACGCCTATACGGCTTTCGCCGAAAAAAAATTATATGCCGTACATCCGGTTGACGCCTTCACCGTTGAAACGGTGGCCGACGACTTCTGCGGGACGGCATATAACAAAGTGCATGCATGGCACATCGAACCCGATTCGGTGGACCTGTATTTAAGCCCGGCCGAGGAGGGGGTCCTCGTGGATATGAATGACGGGAAAACGGTGTCCGACAGTTTCTACTTTTTGGATGAGCTGCAGGACAGCGATAAATACCGGGTGTTCCTGGCCGGCAACACGGCCAAGATCGAGATCACGACCCGGGCCGATACGGGCAGGTGCCTTCTGATGCTGAAGGATTCCTTCTCCAACTGCTTCGTCCCCTTTCTGGCGGACGAGTATGATACCATTCTCATGATCGACCTGCGGTATTTCAGCGACACCATGAAAGATCTCTTCAGCGAATACGGGGACCGGATTACGGACGTTCTGGTCATGTATAACGTGGAGAAATTCATGCAGGACGAGAACATCGAGACGCTGGACTACCGCTGATACCGGCGGGGCCGTAGGCCCCGTGGGCCATTACTTGTAGCTGTCCGCCAGGGCCTGAAAGACGGGCAGAGACCGCTCCACCCGCTCGGTGGGCACGCAGTAGGAGATCCGCGTGTGCCCCGGGCAGCCGAAGCCGCTTCCGGGAACGATGAGCAGGTCCATATCCCTGGCGCGCCGGCAGAAGGACTCGTCGTCTTTCTCCAGGGTCTCGGGGAACATGTAGAAAGTGCCCTGCGGGGGGACGAGCCGGAAGCCCATGCCGGTCAGCGCCTCGGTCAGGATCCGGGCGTTCGTCTCATATACGCTGATATCGCTGGTCAGGTCGACACAGCGGGAGCAGATCTGCTGAAACAGACTGGGGGCGTTCACATAGCCCAGAGCCCGGGCGGCGCCGGCCACGGCCGCGTAAACCGTCTCGGCGTCCTCCACCTGATCGCCGACCAGGACATAGCCCAGCCTCTCGCCCGGCAGGGACAGGGACTTGGACCAGGAATAGCACACCAGGGTATTCGCATAGATCGACGGCAGGAACGGGACTTCCGCTCCGTCAAAGACGATCTCCCGGTACGGCTCGTCGGAGATGAGATAGATGGGATGCCCGAACAGGGCGGATTTGGCCTCCAGCAGCTCGGCCAGTTTTTCCACCGTTTCCAGGCTGTAGATCGCCCCGGACGGATTGTTGGGGGAGTTGATCAGGACAGCCTTGGTATTGGGATTCACGGCCTGTTCCAGCAGCGGAAAGTTGATCTGGAAAGCCTCGGTATCCGCATCCACCAGGCACATCTCCGCGCCGGCCTTTTCGATAAAGACCTTGTATTCCGGGAAAAAGGGAGCGTTGACCACGATCTGGTCGCCGGGGCAGACCAGACCGTTCAGGCAGGAGCACAGAGCCGCCGCCGCGCCCACGGTGATATACAGGTTGTCGGCGCGGACATCTGCCTGAAAGCGGGCGTTCAGGTTTTCGGCGATCCGTTCCCGCACCTCCTGATCCCCCTGGGCGCTGGTATATCCGTGCAGCAGGACGGGATCCGTATTGGCCAGCAGCTCCGCGGCGGTCTCCGTGACCTGGGGCGGACAGGGGACACTGGGGTTGCCGATGGAGAAATCGAAGACGTTTTCCTTTCCGATCTCCTGGGCGCGCACCCGGCCGTATTCGGCCAGCTCCCGGATCACGGAGCGCTGGGTGCCCAGCAGGGCCATTTCCTTATTTACCATAATGTATATAACCTCCCTGAAAATTCATTGCCGCGTTGCGCGCGGCGGCACCGGCCCGCGCGGGCCGGAAAATATCAAAAAAGGATGTTCGGTATCGTGGAAGAACGGCGTCTTGAACTGAAAGTGGAACAGAGGTCGCGGGTGGAGAATCTGCTCCGCCGCGAGCTCGGCTGCTCCGGCGCGGTGGTCCGGGCCGCCAAACGCTGGGACGACGGGATCACCCTGGACGGGCGCCACGCCTGCACGGACCAGTGGGCCCGGCCGGGACAGATCCTGTCCATCCTGCTGTCGGACCGGCAGGACGGGGACCTGGCGGCCGCCCCGGGGCCGGTGGACATCGTCTATCAGGACGCCGACCTTCTGATCCTCAATAAAGCCCCGGGCATCGCCGTGCATCCAAGCCCGGGACATCACGCCGACACGCTGGGGAATTTTCTGACGGATTACTTTCATAAACAGGGCGTTCCCTTCCGCTTCCGGCCGGTCCACCGGCTGGACAGGGGCACCTCCGGGCTGATGGTCGCCGTCTGGCACGCCTACGCCCAGGAGAAAATGAAAGAGCAGCTGCATACCGGCCGGTTCCGCCGGATCTATCTGGCCGTCTGCACGGGCTGCCCCCGGGAGGAGCAGGGGACCATCGACCAGCCCATTGCCCGCGAGCCCGGGTCGGTCCTGCGCCGCCAGGTCAGCAGCGACGGGGCCAGAGCGGTCACCCATTACCGGGTGCTCCGCAGCAATGACAGATATTCGCTTGTCCAGCTGGAACTGGAGACCGGCCGCACCCACCAGATCCGGGTCCACATGGCCTGGCTGGGGCATCCGCTGGCGGGAGATTTCCTGTACGGCCGGCAGGAGGGCCTACAACGCACGGCTCTCCACTCGTGGAAACTGTTCATCCAGCATCCCATGACGGGGGAGGATATGCAGTGGGAAGTGCCGCTGCCGGAAGACATGGCCGCATTGGTATAAGATGCGCAATACGGAAGAAAAGTGCCCGGGTCCGATTACGAAAACCGGAACCGGGCGCGCTTTTTTCAGCTCGGTGCCGGCCGGGATCCTTACGCCGGATCGTCACCGTATCCCTGCGGGTTTTTGCTCTGCCAGCGGAAACTGTCCCGGCACATGTCCTCCAGTGTCAGCCGGGCCGTCCAGCCAAGAACCTCCGCGCTTTTCTTGGGATCCGCGTAA
>JAJQAH010000021.1 GCA_021203885.1 Oscillospiraceae bacterium
ATACAATCCAACACAATATTTCCCTGTTATTACAGCATAAATTTTTTTCTGATAAAGTATATGTCAAGGATCCCCAAATTTAAAACTCCGAATATGGCAGAAATCCCCGTTTTTATCGCTGGCTGAGCCAAAAAAAGACGCGGAGGCCTGTTTTTACTCCCCGCGTCCTTTAAAAACATTAATCGATCGCCTCTATCAAAAAGGTCACCGGCCGGAAGCCGTCGTTGCAGGACACCATGGCGCTCCGGTCGTTTTTCATCCACCCGTCGTAGATATCCCTGCCGCCGCAGGCCAGCGTCATGACAAAGGGCGAGATCGTCTCCCAGGCGCTATCGCAGAATCCATCCGGCCTGGACCAGCCATTCGTCACGAACACCTGCCCCTCCCGCATGTCGCAGGGGTTCTCCAGGGGGTTCTCATACTGATCGATCAGATCATCATATCGGGCCGTTTTCATCACCGTGATCCGGCAGTTCCGCATCGGTATTCTCTCTCCTTCCTGACTCTCCGCCGGCGGCGGGATCCGCAGATCTCCCTGCCCCGCGTGGAAAGTTTTTTTATGACCGGAGCCTTGAACTCAGGCTTACCAGTGTTCCCAGTGGATCCTGTCGTCCTCCCAGTCGGTCTTGGGCCTCTGAGGCGTCTCCGCCGGATACCCTATGGCCAGGATGGAGTGGGGCTCTATGCCGGCGGGGAGATCGAACAGGGCTCTCTGGCCCTCCACCCGGTCCCTATGCGGCCAGGTTCCCAGCCAGACGCAGCCCAGGTCCAGGTTTTCGGCCGCCAGCACCATATTCTGCGTGGCAATGGAGCAGTCCACGATCCAGAAGTCCGGCGCCTTCGCGTATGTCCGCGCCGTGTCCCCGCAGATCAGGATACCCAGAGGGGCCTCCCGCAGGGGATCGGCCGCCGGCCCGTTGGCCTCGGCCATGCGGAGAAGCGTCTCCCGCTCCCGCACGACGATAAAGGACCAGTCCCTGGCGTCCACCGCGCTGGGGCCGCTCATGCCCGCCTTCAGCAGGGCGCGGATCTTCTCCTCTTCCACTTCCTGCGGCTGAAATTTCCGGATGCTCCGGCGCCGGTAGATCTCTTCCAGCATACGAAAGCGCTCCTTTCTATTCTTTCGGGATCCGCAGCAGGGACAGGGGCGGCACCGGCCGGGGAAGGCGCATTCTGAACCGCATCTCCGGTTTCTTAGGCCGGGTCAGCGGCATCCCGTCCATGTCCTCCATCTCGGGCACCGTAAAGGGCAGCGGCTCCATGCCCGGGCCGATCAGCTCCGCTTCGTCCCCCGCCCCGAACTGATTGTGCAGGGTCAGCTCCGCCAGGCCCTCCTCATCGCAGCTTTCCACCCGGGCCGCCACCTGCCAGCGGCGTATGTACCGGGTGTCCTCCGTATACTGGCCGGGCTGTCCGTAGAAAAAGCCCGTGGAGTAGTGCCGGTGGGACACCTTGTCCACTTCCTGCCGCCAGATTTCGGGCAGTTCCTCGCCCCGGAGGGCGGCATCCACGGCATGGCGGTACGCGCCCGTGACCGCGGCGGTATAGTAGGCGCTCTTCCCCCGGCCCTCGATCTTCAGGGCGCTGACGCCCGCCTCCAGCAGGTCTGGGATGTGGTCGATCATGCACATGTCCCGGGAGCTGAAGATATAGGCGCCCTTGTCGTCTTCCTCCACCGGGAAATACTCCCCCGGCCGTTTCTCCTCCATCAGGGCGTAGCGGTACCGGCAGGGCTGGGCGCAGGCCCCCCGCTGGGCGTCCCGGCCGGTCATATAGTTGGACAGGACGCAGCGGCCCGAGTAGGACACACACATGGCGCCGTGGACGAAGACCTCCAGTTCCAGATCCGCCGGCGTCCGCAGCCGCAGTTCGCGGATCTCCTCCAGGGACAGCTCCCGGGCCAGAATGACCCGGGCCGCGCCCAGATCATGCCACACACGGGCACTCTCGTAGTTGAAGATCCCCGCCTGGGTGCTCATGTGGATCCGGACATGGGGCGCATGGCGCCGGGCCAGGTCAAAGACGCCGGCGTCCGCTGTAATGACGGCATCGGCTCCCCACTCTTCCAGATGTTCCAGAAAAGCGGGGAGCCGCTGTATTTCCTCATTGCGCGCCATGGTATTGCACGTGACGTACACGCGCACGCCCCGGTCGTGGCAGTATTCGATCCCCCGGCGCAGCGTGTCGCCCGGGAAATTCCCGGCGAATGCCCGCATGCCGAACTCCTCACCCGCCAGGTAGACGGCGTCGGCCCCGTAGGCGCAGGCCATCTCCATGCGTTTCCAGTCGCCCGCCGGGCTTAAAAGCTCAGGCATACCGCCGCATCAGCCGGAGTAGCGTCTGACCTTGGCCAGATGCTCCGCGTAGGTGACCGAGAACTCGTGGGTACCGCTCTCGGGATTCAGGGTATAGAAGTAATAACTGGTGTCGTTGGGGAACACGGCCGCGTACAGGGAATCAAAGCCCGGGTTGGCGATGGGTCCCGGCGGCAGGCCCGTATACAGATAGGTGTTGTACGGGCTGTCCACTTCCGTGTAGTCCTCCGTGGTGACCGTACGGCCCGTGACGTAGTAGATCGTGCAGTCCATGTTCAGAAATCCCAGGGTCTCGTCGTTGGGCCGCTCCAGCCGGTTGTAGATGACCGACGCGATATCGGCCCGGTCGATGCCGGAGGTCTCCTTCTCGATGATGGAGGCGATGGTCACGATGTCATGCATGGAGTATCCCATGGTTTCCACCTGCTCCCGCATCTCCTCCGTGAAGCTGTTGTTGAACTGCTCGAGCATCTTGTCCAGGACGTTCTCCGCCGAGTCGCCCACATAAAACTCATAGGTATCGGGGAACAGGAAGCCCTCCAGGCGGTGGTAGTCGCCCAGTGCCTCGTCCGCCAGGAAGTAGTAGTCGAAGTCATAGTTGGCCGCCGTATCCTGCAGATCCTCCAGCGTGCAGACCTCGTTCTCCACCAGCAGGTCGAAGACCTGGTCCTCCGTGGAGCCCTCGATAAAGGTGACATCCACGGTGGTGCGGTTCTCGGTCGTGGTGCCCATGCTGGAGATCATGGCCCGGTAATCCAGGGTGCCGTTCAGCACATAGGTGCCGGGGCGCATTTTCCCGCTGGAGTCGGTCATGTTCACGAACAGCTTGAACAGCCAGTCGTATTTGATCAGGCCCTTGGACTCCAGCAGATCGGCCACGTAGTCCACATCCACAACGTAGGTCGTCTCCTCATAGGTATACGGCTTCCCGCTGCTGTCCAGATCCTCGACCTCCTCGGTCTGGATGTCGAAGTAGTCCTCGGACAGCGTCACCTCGATATTCACGTCGCTCTTGCCGAATCCCATCAGGTCGGCGGCCCAGTTCCAGCCCAGCGTGCCCAGCAGCACGCCGATGCCGAGGACCAGGACCACGTAGACGATCATCCGGATCCAGCCTCTGCGGCGTTTCC
>JAJQAH010000013.1 GCA_021203885.1 Oscillospiraceae bacterium
GTACCCTTTGGAATATCCAAATTCTTCGATGCCGGCCTTCTTGTATTTCGCACACACATGGGTAATGGCAAGCTGTTCAGCCCAATCGGCTGTATCTATAACAAGCGTCTTGCAGATATCCGGTGTCCTTGACACCTCATCGACATCAGCCAAGAGCTCTTCCCATGTCGCTGGTTTATCAATCCGCTTTACATCGAGATGAGATGTGCTCCCTTCGGTATCTATGAAGAGCGGATCCGGAAACTGCGATGCCAGGGTGGTTTTCCCTATTCCTTCGCTTCCGTATATAACGACCTTTTGAGGGCGGTCGATTTTCCCGTTTGTGATATTCAATATTTATTCTCCTTTCACTCTTTCCCAGTCCTCAAAGTACAGATCAATCAGGAACCTTTTGAACACTTCCCGTTTCTGCTTGCTCATCAAATCCCAGTTCTCAAGGGCCTCCTCAAATGCCTCTGAGTCTGCGATAAAGACATCGCTGCGTTCATCATAGTAACCGTCTATGCCGGGTGGTATGGTCGGTTCCTCTGGCGGTTCTATGGGCCGCTCTATGCGCTCAAATGGTCTATATTTTTCTTGCATTTTTCTCCTATCTCGCCTATAATTTAGGTGAATCTTTTATTTGTTCATCGAACAGAATCTTGCCGCTCGGCCCGCTACGCTGAGCGGCATTTTTCTTACTTCCCGACAACCCTGTAGAACTTGCTGTAGTTGCGGTTCGATGCGATAACCTGCTTGCCGCAGGGTGTGAACTCTGCCGGATCCTGCCCGACATATATGCCGCCATAGCAGACGATCATGCCGTCCTCAGATTTCAGTACGCTGTTGTCTCCGGTTCCCATGGCCTGATTCTCAAAGTATCCTCCGTAGATATTCACTATGCCGCCGTTGGCATATACGTTACTGACGGAAGCCTCTGCAAGGTCATTGATTGCATAGTGGCCGCCATAGATATTTACGATGGCTCCGGATTTGGATTCTATGCAGTTCGCCGTATCCGATGCATACTTGCCGCCATATACCTCGCCGCCTCCGGCCGTATCGATGATATTGAGGATGCCATAGACCGTGATCGCAGATACATACTCGCAGTCGCCATTGGTCGCCGCCAGCATATAACCATTGAGATCAAGGGTCTTTTCGCCGAGATTTTCAACGCAGAGTATGCCCTGGTCATCATCAGCGGTTATGTCTGCTGCCAGTGCTATGCAGTTGATGGAAGAATTGTCCATCATGGCCTGCAGCTCATCGGCCGTCTTGACATAGACCGGAATATCAGATTTCAGCCTGATGATAACAGCGCCGTCATCTCTCATCGGCATTGACTGAGCGCCCTCTATAGCCGCCACTTCTACGCTCAGCAGAGCATCATCGAGATACATCCATGAGCCTGCCCTGACGGTAACGATAGGCTCGCTCATCCATTCGACCCGTACCAGCAGGCGCGAATCCATAGTTTTCAGTAAGTCTTTAAGTGTCATGATTAACCTCCTTCGTAATTGAGATTTGCTGGGAATCCAGCAGGTAATTGAGTGCCGGCAGAACATCCACGCTCTCAGGGAATGACTTCACTATCATCCGCGCGTAATCTACCAGTATCTTTAGATATAAGGGGGCCGTGAAATCATCCACGATGCCCATGGTTTCGGCGATTACGTTTGACAGATTCTGACTTAGCTCTACTCCCTTCCCCAAGCGTGCGATAAAATCTTCCAGCTCTGGGTTCATAATTTTCTCCTAACCGAACTGCCTCATGATGTCCCGTATCATGGAAATTCCGGAATCGCATTCGGTGTTCGCCACTCTCACGCCATGCTTGGTGTGGATAAAAACGACATCCTGCTTGGGGTCGTATTCAAGCCCCTCAACGGTTGATCCGCCTCTGGTAGCCTGGATCGCCGGCAGCAGCAGGTCACAAATTTTCTGCTTGTCCTCTTCCATAACTCACCTCATATCGCTATCACGATGGCCAGCATACAAAGAATGAATCCTCCGACAATGCCGAGCCCTTCCATGATTGTGCTGTGCTCTTTTACGGGTTCCTCTTTCGGCCTTGATGTCATTTCCAGATAATGAATACCTGACATTAAATCCTGTACGTCTCTCATTTCTTCCCCTTCCTTCTAAAATCCGCCTATCTTGTCCCATTGTTCCTTCGTAATATGCAGAACCTCTACCAGTATCCGGTTGTCACCGTTTGAAAACATCTCAGGATTGACCATCCGGTTGTGATACGTTCTCACCGATATCCCCAGCTTCTTAGCAAGGAACTCATCCGTGAGATTGTACAGAGCCTTGTTGCCCTCGATGACCGATCTGTATACACGGTTCTGCTGCTCTGTCTTGTCCGGCGATGTCCTTGGCATTTCTTCCCTCCATAGTGTCTTTTAGGACACTTTATCGGCAAAAAAAATTTCCATAGGTGAATCTAAACCGAGATAATCTACAATCGCCTGAATCTCTCCCAGCGTAAACTGAGATATGCCATTACATTTTCTGTAAAAGGCAGACCGGCTTATATGAAGATCCTCGCATAGCTTACCTATGGAAATGCCTCTGGATTTCATCTCGTACTCTAATTTGTACTTATCCATCTTTGCCCTCCTTCATGATGTGTCTTTAAGGACACTACAACTCTATCATGTTATTTTTACCATGTCAACAGTTTTTTGTCATTTCAGACACTTTATTTATTTTAGTAAAATAAATGTTGCATATATGACACAATGGATATATAATAAAGTCACCTCTCATAAATTTAGGAAGGTGAAAAAATGGATACTGGCGAGAAAATAAACAGATTAAGATTAGAGCAAAATATGACTCTCGAAGAGCTTGGAGATAAAGTGGGTGTCGGTAAAAGCACCGTCAGAAAATGGGAAAAAGGCATCATCGCCAACATGAAGCGTGATAAGATCGCCAAGATCGCAGAGGCGCTTGGCACAACTCCGGCCTACCTGATGGGGTGGGATGAGCCTCAGCCTGCAAAAACCGTAACAATCCCCGTTCTGGGCAGAGTAGCCGCAGGCATACCGATAGATGCCGTAGAACTTATCATAGGCTCAGAGGATATATCTGAGAGGCTTGCCGAGACCGGCGACTTCTTTGCTCTCAGAATAAAAGGCGATTCAATGGAACCGGACATCCATGACGGTGATACGGTTATTGTACGCAAGCAGGACGATGCCGAATCTGATGAGATTGTCATAGCGCTTGTAAATGGTAACGATGGCGTCTGCAAACGTCTGAAAAAATACAACGATAGCATCGCCCTGGTATCCAATAACTCAAATTATGCGCCGATGTATTTCAGCCGGTCAGAAATAGATGAAACTCCGGTTAAAGTCATCGGCAGGGTAATAGAAATTCGGAGGAAATTATAAAC
>JAJQAH010000074.1 GCA_021203885.1 Oscillospiraceae bacterium
TAACATAGGGCTTTTTACAGCCCTCAGGCTAGTCAATTCCCTTCGTTAGAAGGATAACTTTCGTCACAGACTGCAAGCCCGTGACTTCAGTCATGGGTTATTGACTACTTCTCCTTAAATCCAAGTCATTGCTCATCCAGCTCGCCGGGAACGAGCTCTCCGTCCCTGGCCCTGGCCAGTGTGACACAAAGCACGTCTTCCGCACCGCCGTCCCGGAGGGTCATTGCGCATTCGGACAGAGTGGAACCGGTCGTCACGACGTCATCCACCAGCAGGATCCTCATTCCCTCCACCAGAGCCGGATCCGATATCTCATAGGCCCCCTGGACGTTTTGACGCCGCTGCTCGACATCCTGAATATCGATCTGTGCACTGGTATCTTTTTCCTTCCGCAGAGTCTCCACGGCCACGTCATCCAGTTCCAGGGCGGCGGCCATGGCGATCAGCATGGCCTGGTCGTAGCCCCGTTTTTTCTTGCGCTCTTCGGACAGAGGCACCCAGGTGATGATATCATACCGGCCTGAAAGAAATTTTCTCACGCGGTCGGCGATGATCCGGCCGTACGTATTTGCAAACAGACTGCAGTTCCGGAATTTATAGCGCCGGATGGACTCGAACACATTTCCCTGCAGCCACAGAGCCGAAACACAGGTCGAGATCCCATCGATCTTTTTCCCGCAGGCCTCCCCGTCGTCGATCCAGGGCAGTTCTTCCACACACTTGTCACAGATGCCTTTTTCCCCGTCCTTCAATGTGTGGCCGCAGAAATTACATTTAGGCGGGAAAACCTTTTCAAGCACATAATTACTCAGCTGTCCCATATCAACCCCTCCTGAAATCAGCTGTTCCTGAGGCGGATTGCGAGGCCGGAATAACGCTTTGCCTGCCTGTTGTTAGCGGTCATGGACGCGACGGTGTGATCATCACCAACGAGAATAAACATTTCCTTGGCGCGTGTCACGGCGGTATAAAGAACACTTCGGGTCAGAAGAACGGGCGCTCCGTCCAGAACGGCCAGAACGACCGCACGGTACTCACTGCCCTGAGATTTATGGACCGTGATGGCATAGGCAAGTTCCAGTTCCGTCAGCATATCGTTATTGTATTCCACACGCTTTCCGTCGAAATCCACGGTCAGCGTGCCGGAACGATCGATATCCGTGATCTGTCCGATATCCCCGTTATACATACCCATGCCGGATCTGCCGTTCTGATCCTCCCACATGACTTCGTAATTGTTCCTGATCTGCATGACGCGGTCTCCCTTCCGGAAGATCACATCGCCGAAATGGCGTTCCGGTTTGTCGTCAGACGGAGGGTTCAGCGCCTGCTGGAGCATAGCGTTCAGATTGGCGGTACCGGTCGTATTTTTACGTGTCGGAGAGAGCACCTGAATCTGATCGGACGGGATACCCATGTTCTCCGGCAGACGCCGGGCCACAAGATCCACAACGGTATCTGCTGTGGATTCCGATTCGTAACGGCGCAGAAAGAAAAAGTCGTCAAATTTGTTATCGGTCGACGGCGGTTCCCCCTGATTGATCCCGTGGGCACAGCGGATGATAGCGCTCTTCGCGGCCTGTCTGAACACTTCCGTCAGCTGGACCGACGGGATCCTGCCGCAACGCAGCAGATCACTGAGGAGATTGCCGGGCCCGACGGAAGGGAGCTGATCGGGATCGCCCACCAGCACGAGTCTGCAGTCTTCCCTCAGAGCGCAGAGCAGCGCGTACATCAGAGGCAGATCGACCATGGAAGTCTCATCCACGATCACGGCATCGCAGGCCAGCGGATCATTCTGATTGTGGGAAAAAACAAGCTGGCCCTGGGCGCTGTCGAACTCAATCTCCAGAAGCCTGTGGATGGTCGACCCCTCGGCGCCGCAAAGCTGGCCGAGCCGTTTGGCCGCCCGGCCCGTAGGGGCTGCCAGAGCCGTCTCGAGTCCCAGCGCATCAAAAAGGGCCAATACGCCGCGAAGAGAAGTCGTCTTTCCGGTGCCGGGCCCGCCGGTCAGCAGAATGACCTGCCTGCTGGCCGCCAGCCGGATCACCTGTTCCTGCTGGGGCGCATACTGGATCCCCTGTTCTTTCTGAATGTCCGCGATCAGCTGCTCCAGGTTTTCAGGCGGTTTAAACTCCGTACGGCACATTTCATCCAGTCGGAACGCAACATAGACCTCCGCCGTATACATGTCTTCCAGGTAACACGCGGAGAGACCAGCGATCTGGTCCTGTATCACGTCGCCCGTATCCAGCAGACCGTTCAGCGCCGGTTCCAGATCCTGATCCTTCAGATTCAGCAGCTTCTGTGTGGCGGCCAGCAGTTTTTCCTTCGGCAGGAACACATGACCGTTGCCCAGGTTGTATCTGAGCTCATAGAGGATACCCGCCTGCAGCCTGCGTGTATCTTCCTCGGTTATGCCGAGATCCATAGCGAGCCTGTCGGCATCGGAAAACCGCATACCGAAATCCTCGCCCGTCAGAATATATGGATCCTCCCGGATCTCATCGACCGCATCGGGTCCGTACCGCTGATAGAGCGGAACGGCAAGCGATACCGGCAGTCCGTGCTCGCCGAGGAAGCCGACGACAAGACTCATACCCGCCTTGTTCGCAAATGCCTCATGGACCGCCCGGGCTTTTTTATCCGTGAATCCCTGGACGCGGGTCAGCTTTTCCGGTTCCTGTTCGATGACCCGCAGCGTGTCCTCTCCGAATTCATCCACCAGTTTTCTTGCTGTTCGTTCACCGATCCCCTTAACGGAACGGGAAGACAGATACTTCAGGATCGCCTGTTTTGTATCCGGCAGACTGACACACAGCGTCTCGACTTTAAACTGGTCGCCATAGGTGGCATGCCGGGTCCAGCGTCCCCGGGCTTCCAGCTTTTCTCCGGCGGAAACGCCCGGCATACAGCCGACAGCGGTGATCTCCTCCTTGTTTCCGGTCCGGATCTTCAAAACCGTATATCCGTTATCGGGATTCCGAAAGATTATCGAGGAGATCGTACCGGCAATCTGGTTGTTCTCAATCTGCTCCGGCAAAATCCAGCACCTTCCAAACTAACATTCGGCTGCCGGAGAGGTTGCAAACTCGGCAGCAAAAATTCTCTAACCCAGTATAGCACAGAAACAGCGGCCTGACAACCTCGGCAGGGTCGGAAAGTACGCGCTGCAGGCGGGATCTCTAAAAAATGAGCCGGCACAGAAGTGCCGGCTCACGGATTAATCCGATCTTTTCTTCTTATCGGCCGAAGAACATTCGGAGCGGCCCGGGCAGTCCGGACATCCGTAGGAACATCCTCCCCCTCCGGTCTTTTTCTTAGAATAGAAATGCCAGAAAACAATCGCGCCCACGATCAGGACCAGGAGAATGATCACCAATACCGTACCTATACTCATACAGCCGCACACCCTCAATTATTGCCCGGAGGCTGCGTTCACGGCACGCTGTTCGATGGCTTTGTCTGAATATCTGTTTTTCCGGAACAGCATGTAAAGCAGGAACAGAGTCAGGATGATCGCCACGATCAGGCCGACCACATTGACGGAACCGGAGAAAGCGCAACCGAACTGATAGACGATCAGCGCGATCACATAGGCGAATACGCACTGATATCCCACCGCAAACCAGAACCATTTGGCACTGTTCATTTCTCTCCGGATCGCGCCCATGGCGGCGAAGCAGGGAGCGCACAGCAGGTTAAAGATCAGGAATGAGAATCCGGACAGAGCGGTCAGTCCGGCAAAATCCAGCACGCCGAACACGCCGACAACCTCTTCCTTGGCAACCAGGCCCATGATCGTGGCAACGGTGGCCCGGATATTGCCGAAGCCCAGAGGAGAGAAGATCCAGCAGACCGCACCGCCGAGGATCCCGAGCAGACTGTCCTCGAGCTCCATATCCACATCGAAGCAGAACACACCGTCCACGACCCCGAATGTGGATCCGGCCCAGATCACAATGGAAGCCACCAGGATGATGGTGCCGGCACGCTTGATGAAGGACCAGCAGCGTTCCCACATGCTGCGGAGCACGTTGCCGACGCCCGGCCAGTGGTACGCCGGAAGCTCCATGACAAATGGAGCAGGATCTCCGGCAAACATCCTGGTCTTTTTCAGAATGATACCGGATACGATGATCGCGGCGATGCCGATAAAGTAAGCAACAGGTGCGACCCACCATTCACCGTGGAACAGCGCCGTCGCGATCAGGGCAATAATCGGCAGTTTCGCGCCGCAGGGGATGAATGTCGTCGTGATGACCGTCATTCGTCGATCCCGTTCGTTCTCGATCGTACGGGACGCCATGATACCCGGCACACCGCAGCCGGTGCCGATCAGCACAGGAATAAAGGATTTGCCGGAGAGGCCGAATCTGCGGAAGATCCGGTCCAGGATGAAAGCGATCCGGGACATGTATCCGCAATACTCGAGAATACCGAGGAAGATAAACAGCAGAGCCATCTGCGGAACGAATCCGAGTACGGCACCCACGCCGCCGATGATTCCGTCCAGGATCAGGCTTTCAAGCCAGTCGGCACAGCCGATGGCGTTCAGCCCGTCTTCCACCAGCACGGGGATACCGGGCACCCAGACGCCGTAATCGGCAGGATCAGGTTCCTCCTCCATGATATCTTCCATGAAGGAAATATCGTAGCCTTCCGCATCCAGCTCATCCACGTAATTTTCATAGCCTTCGCTGAAGTCATCATAATTTTCGTCTTCGATGGAATCCAGCAGGTCCTGCCCACCGGGCACATCCGCTGCGGCCGCTGCCGTTACCGTTGATACCAGTTCTTCGTTTGAGAAAACATATTCATCGGCAAATTCGTCCACAGCCTCATCATATGCGGAACATCCGATCCAGAAGAGATGGAACCCGTCGCCGAACAGTCCGTCGTTTGCCCAGTCGGTCAGATAGCCGCCGACCGAACTGACGGAAATATAGTAGACAATAAACATGATCACGACAAAAATCGGAATCGCAAGGATCCTGTTCGTCACGACCCTGTCGATCCTGTCCGACAGTGTCAGGTTTTCGTTCTCTGTGTTTTTCTTCAGGCATTTCTCGACTACCTTGTTGATATAAGCATAGCGCTGATTCGTAATGATACTCTCGGCATCGTCATCCAGCTCTTCCTCGCAGTCTTTGATATGCTTTTCAATATGCTCCTTCAGCTCGTCACTCAGATTGAGTTCTTCCTCAACCTTCTCGTCACGTTCAAACAGTTTAATAGCATACCAGCGGAGAAGCCGCTTATCAACCAGTCCGTCGATCGACTCTTCAATGTGCGCGATGGCGTGTTCCACACTGCCGGTGAAAACATGAGGAAGTTCAATATCGGCATGAGACTGGGCGGCCTCCACAGCTGCATCAGCGGCCTCCGCCACGTTAGAACCTTTCAGCGCACTGATTCCCACAACTTTGCAGCCAAGCTCTTTCCCGAGCTTTTCAAGATCGACCTTGTCTCCGTTTTTTTCGACCAGATCGATCATATTGACAGCCACGACGACCGGCAGGCCCAGCTCGATCAGCTGCGTGGTCAGGTACAGGTTCCGTTCGATATTCGTTCCGTCCACGATGTCCAGGATCGCATCCGGTTTCTCATTGACCAGATAGGTACGGGAGACCACTTCCTCCATTGTATACGGAGAAAGCGAATAAATACCGGGCAGATCCTGAATGATCACATCTTTGTGGTTTTTCAGGTGGCCTTCTTTCTTTTCAACTGTAACGCCCGGCCAGTTGCCCACCCGCTGATTGGAACCGGTCAGCGCGTTGAACAGGGTGGTTTTGCCGCTGTTCGGGTTACCGGCGAGCGCGATCTTAATTTCCATAAATCAAAAACTCCTTTTGGAACCACTTAATTACTCAATTTCGATCATTTCGGCATCCGCCTTGCGAAGGCTTAATTCGTAGCCGCGAAGATTCAGCTCCATGGGATCTCCCAGCGGAGCCACTTTCCGGATGTATATCTCGGTACCCTTCGTCAGACCCATGTCCATGATCCGGCGTTTAATGGCACCTTCTCCGTCTATCTTGGAAACGACGACCGTATCTCCGACATTTGCCTCGTTTAAGGTTCTCATTATTTCATCACACCTCCACCATGATCCTTGTCGCAACGGACTGATCCACAGCGACCCGGCTGTCCTTGATCTGAAGGATCAGGTTACCACCGATCTTATTGACAACATATACATCAGCGCCTATGACGAACCCGAGCTCCGCCAGGTGCTGGCGGACTTCGTCTTTCCCGTTGATTTTCGAAACGGTAATCGTATCTCCGACATTTGCCATAGCTAACGGTAACATAACACATGCCCTCCATAGCTTTTTCTCAGACTTACAGAAGTTAGCAACATCAAACTCAGACAAGTAAGTTTACACTAACTTCCAGAAAAAGTCAACCATTTTTTTAATAAAATTTCCAAAAAAAAGAAAAAAACCTGCGGCACAGACAGGCACCGCAGGCAAGGCAAGGAAGATCTTAATTTTTTTGTATCGTCAGGGCTGAATGATATAGTCACTGATTCCGTATGTTTCCGCCAGTTCCGCGATCGTTCCGTCTTCGTAAGCCTCCGACAGATAACCGTTCAGGATCTCTGCCATATTGGAATCCTTACGGAAAGCAACCCCGAACTCCTCATCCGTCAGGGAGACGCCCACGGCGAAATCCTCGTAGTCGGTCCCGTCACCGACGACCGCATCCGCCATGACCGAATCGATCACTGCCCCGTCAACTTCGCCTTCGCTCAGTTTCGTCAAGGTATCGTTCTGGGTTTCGACTGCCGTGTAAACGAAGCCGTCGGCAATAACGGCCGCTTCGCCTGTACTGCCGGATTCGACAGCGAAAGCCAGGCCTTTCAGACTGTCCACCGAATCATATTCATCCACAACGTCCTTTTTCATGACGACCACCTGGGAGTTTTTACAGTACGCGTTGGAACATGCCAGGCCGTTCTGCAGTACTTCGGTCAGAGTCATTCCGTTCCATACACAGTCTACTATTTCATCCTCTAGCGCCAGGACTTTATTATCCCAGTCGATTTCAAGGAATTCGATCCCAAGGCCCAGATATTCCGCAAAACCCCGTGCCAGGTCTGCGTCGAAACCGGTCCATTCGTCGTTCTCATCCTTGTAGTCCATCGGTTCATACTGTGTGACTCCCACATAAATCGTGTTATCCGCCCTGATATAATCTTCGTCTGTATCATAGTTGGCACTTTCATCGTTATCCTCCGAATCGGAGCTATCGGTGGAACTGCCGCAGGAAGCCAGGGCGAAAATCAGTGTGAAAGACAAAAGCAGCGCCAGAATCTTTTTCATAAGAACTTTTTGGCACGGAGACCCGAAGTCATCTTGAATCGGGAAAAGTGCCGCTCCTTTCAGGTAGTGTGAGTTGATTATCTGCTGTCTGAGGGAAAAATCGGCCGCAACAACACTCTACAATTTATCACATCCACGAAAAATGTCAATGGTTTTCTTTGGCATGCCCAGATCAATACAGACCGAACAGCCTTAGAAGTTTCTGCCAGAAATTCAGTTGCTCTTCTTCGGGCTCGGGTTCTTCCTCCTCCTGCTTCTGTTCGATCCCCGCAGTTTTGATCACGAACTGGACCGAGGTCACATCTGTGTCTTTATCGGAAACAAAGGATGTCAGTTCGCCCTTTTCTCCTGTAAAGGAATCGACCATAGCGTCGATCTCATCTTCCACCCGGGTATCGATGTCCGAGGTTTCCCCGTAAAGCTGATCGACGGAGCTGTCCAGTGTTTCCGTTCCGCTGCTGAGACCGGACGCCCCGTCATAGAGTTCCTTGCCGCCGTCCGAAAGCTCTTCCGCACCGTCAAGAAGCTCGCCGCTGCCGTCGGCCAGGGTCCGGATCCCGTCGGACAGAACGTCAAAACCTGCGGCGAGTTCGGCTACTCCGTCCGTATAAGCTTCTGCACCCTCATCGAGAGACGTACAGGCCTCCGCCAGCTGATTCACGGCATCCGCCAGCTGAGACAGAGAATATACCATTCCTGTCAGAGTATCGGCCAGTTCCCCGACCGCAGAGTTGAATTCGATATATCCGGTCTGCAACTGGATGACTCCGTCATAGATCTGGCCAATACCTTCAGATACGCCCTGCAGATATGCATCCATACCGCTGATCGCGGCATTGTTTCCGGTCAGGAGCACAACGATCGACTGCAGGCTCTCGATCTGGGCTTCCAGCTCAGCCGCCTGAGACTCGGTTCCCGGGATTCTCGAGATCACATCCAGAGTCGTCTGAAGATCCGCGATCTCGGAATTCAGCTCATCGATCGCCTGCGTATTTCCATTTGTCAGTGTATCGATATCCAGTCCGTACTGAGACATGGTGGATTTATACTGGTCGAATCCAACGCTCTGCTGAAGCTGACTGACGGCGTCAGCCAGCTGATCGATGCCGGATTTGATCTCACCTGATGCAGAGACCAGCTCTTCCAGCCGATCCGTATCGACCCTGAACGCATTGATCTGGGACTGCAGCTCCCGCATTGCCGACGCGAGGGACGAGGTGCCGCCGGTCAGCGCGGACGACTGGGCAGTCAGAGCAGCGAATCCTTCTTCCATTGCCGTCAGGCCTGCGTCCACGCCGGAAAATCCGTCATCCAGCTGGATCGCGCCGCTGACAAGCGCATCCAGGCCCGAACTGAAAGCGGAGGCCCCGTCACTGAGGGTTTCCGCGCCTTCCGCCAGCTGACCGGTTCCCTCATCCAGCTGGGAGATCGCATCCTGCAGCTGCCGGACCTGATCCATCAGATCCTCGTCATCGACTTCGATGTCCAGGTTCAGCTCGATCCCGTTGATATTGACGGCATCCATATGGAAATCCTTCACATCGGCGGAAATCAGGGTGTCGATCCCCTGGCCCGGCAGGATAATATAGGAGATCTGTTTATCCGAGCCCACATTTGCCAGCGTGCCTTCGGGTGCCTCTATATTCTCGCAGCACAGAGTCGACAGCGTAAAGTCGGCCTGCAGGGCGAACTTGTTATAAAAATTCCCTTTGCACTTCGTGTTTTCGCTGACCCTGAAGTGAATCTCCATCCGGCCTTCCGCACCGGACATGTCCTCCGGATCTGTCTCGACACCGTCCAGGTAGTAGGTAAGAGAGATATCCCAGGGCAGCTCCGCGTCATCCATCGTACCCTGAATATAGATCTGTCGGCCGGTCTCCGTACTGACTGTGATCCGGTCCCCGTCCACGCTGACCGGATCCGTCGTGGTCAGATTTTTGACTGCGGTGTAGTCGCCGTAATCCACGATCTCTCCCCCGTCGAAAATATTGACCACATTGACGCTTTCAACACCCCCGGAGGCGTCGGAGACGACGTATACGACCTCCTGTTTACTGCTGGCGTCCGACAGCGCACTGCCGGTCGTCGTAAACAGAAGGACGGCGGCCAGGAAAAGGACCGGAATTTTTTTAATTATCTTTTTCATCAACAGCATCTCCTTTCCTGCTGTCGGCAAAGTGCAGGCCCAGTGTCGTATGACGGATCACGCCGTCAAATACATACAACAGGCCAGGCAGGACAAATAATACGATAAAGATGGAGGCGAGACCTCCGACGCCCAGGAAAATGCCCAGCTGCGCAATCATTCCGTTGGTGGAGAACCATCCCATGAGAAATCCCATGACGGTCAGCACGCTGCCGGAAGTCAGGATCGAGACCGTACAGCTGGAGACCGCAGTGATGACGGCCTGCCGCTTGCCCATACCGGCCCGATACTCCTTGTACCGGTTTGTCATGAGAATCGCATAATCCACCGTTGCGCCAAGCTGAATGGAACTGATAATCAGATAGACGAAATAATAGACCGTGTTGCCCAGGAAATACGGCAGAGACAGGTTGATCCATATGGCCGTTTCGATGGCGAGGACAAGAATTACGGGCAGGGATATGGACCGCATGGTCAGAAGCAGCACCACGAAAACGGCGCCGATAGCCAGCAGATTCACCATGAGCATATCGGATGTCCAGGTTCAGCTCGATCCCGTTGATATTGACGGCATCCATATGGAAATCCTTCACATCGGCGGAAATCAGGGTGTCGATCCCCTGGCCCGGCAGGATAATATAGGAGATCTGTTTATCCGAGCCCACATTTGCCAGCGTGCCTTCGGGTGCCTCTATATTCTCGCAGCACAGAGTCGACAGCGTAAAGTCGGCCTGCAGGGCGAACTTGTTATAAAAATTCCCTTTGCACTTCGTGTTTTCGCTGACCCTGAAGTGAATCTCCATCCGGCCTTCCGCACCGGACATGTCCTCCGGATCTGTCTCGACACCGTCCAGGTAGTAGGTAAGAGAGATATCCCAGGGCAGCTCCGCGTCATCCATCGTACCCTGAATATAGATCTGTCGGCCGGTCTCCGTACTGACTGTGATCCGGTCCCCGTCCACGCTGACCGGATCCGTCGTGGTCAGATTTTTGACTGCGGTGTAGTCGCCGTAATCCACGATCTCTCCCCCGTCGAAAATATTGACCACATTGACGCTTTCAACACCCCCGGAGGCGTCGGAGACGACGTATACGACCTCCTGTTTACTGCTGGCGTCCGACAGCGCACTGCCGGTCGTCGTAAACAGAAGGACGGCGGCCAGGAAAAGGACCGGAATTTTTTTAATTATCTTTTTCATCAACAGCATCTCCTTTCCTGCTGTCGGCAAAGTGCAGGCCCAGTGTCGTATGACGGATCACGCCGTCAAATACATACAACAGGCCAGGCAGGACAAATAATACGATAAAGATGGAGGCGAGACCTCCGACGCCCAGGAAAATGCCCAGCTGCGCAATCATTCCGTTGGTGGAGAACCATCCCATGAGAAATCCCATGACGGTCAGCACGCTGCCGGAAGTCAGGATCGAGACCGTACAGCTGGAGACCGCAGTGATGACGGCCTGCCGCTTGCCCATACCGGCCCGATACTCCTTGTACCGGTTTGTCATGAGAATCGCATAATCCACCGTTGCGCCAAGCTGAATGGAACTGATAATCAGATAGACGAAATAATAGACCGTGTTGCCCAGGAAATACGGCAGAGACAGGTTGATCCATATGGCCGTTTCGATGGCGAGGACAAGAATTACGGGCAGGGATATGGACCGCATGGTCAGAAGCAGCACCACGAAAACGGCGCCGATAGCCAGCAGATTCACCATGAGCATATCGGATGTGACCGTTTCCTTCAGGTCGGTGATCGATACGCCGTTCCCCGCCAGATAATAGGAGTCCGGATAATAATCCTGTGCGATATCCCGAATCTGGCCCACCAGACTGAACGTTTCCGGGCCTTCCGAATCCGCCTCCACGGTCAGCACCATTCGCGTGTAATGCTCCGAATTCAGCTGAGACAGATCGCTCTCGTCAAGATACTGCTCCGGGATCTCCGAGCCTACCGTATCCACATAGGAGAGAATGCTGGTGACCTGCGGGACTTCATGAAGCGCATCCGACAGTTCTTTCTGAGTGGCCAGATCGTCTTTCGGCACCATGAGAACATACGTATCGCTGACACCGAATATGTCGTCGATCCGCTCCACATCCCGTCCCGGGATCGTGTTCTCGCTGTATACGTCCTTGGATCCGTAATAAAAACTGTTGGAGTTGGATGCCAGATAACTCGGAACGATCAGAACCGCAAAGACGATGCAGAGCGGAAGCATCACCCGGGTGACAAAGCGTCCAAACTTTTTAAAGGACGGCAGCAGCGGACGGTGAGACGTCTTATCCATCAGTTTCAGGAAGCTGAGGAACAGGACGGGGACAAAAATAAAAACGGTGATCAGACTGATCAGAATCCCTTTCGCAAGGGAGAGACCCAGGTCGGCACCCAGCTTGAACTGCATGAAACAGAGGGCCAGAAACCCGATGACGGTCGTCAGGCCGCTGGAAAGGATCGAAGAGGTGGATCCGCAGAGGGCGTCGATCATCGCTTCCTTGGGTGAATCGCTCTTTGCGCGGCATTCCTCAAAACGATGCAGCAGAAAAACCGAATAGTCAAGAGAGACGGCCATCTGAAGGATACTGCCTGCCGCACTGGTTACAAAAGAGACGTCGCCGAAAATGATGTTACTTCCCATGTTAATCAGGACAGCAACGCCGAGGCCGACCAGGATCAGGATCGGAACGATCCAGGAAGTGGTGGTGAGAGCCAGTACGACCAGCGCAAAAGCGATACCGCAGATGGAGATGATCGGGATCTCCGACATAGTGGACTCAGTCTCAACGGCCGTGTTCACCGCATTTCCGGACATGGAATTATCGTCCCCTATGATCTCCCGGATCTCATCGCAGGCCGTCAGGCTTTCCGCATCATCGATCGTGACGGAAAACAGCGCACAGTCATCTTTATAATAAGTCTCCAGGGTTTCAGTATCGATAAACTCGAGCGGCTGTGTCAGGTCCGCGGCATCATCCAGCCATGTCACATCCATGACTCCCTCGACCTGTTTCAGCTGTTCCTTATATTCCAGAGCCTCCGGAACGGTTACGTCCGCAACGAGGACCCTGCCGTTCGGGATCCCGCCGCCGAATTCCTCCTCCATGACTTCGATGGCCTCCGTGGACGGCGTGTCGGCAGGGAGATAATCCGTCAGGTCATAATCGACACCGACAAAAGGATAGCACACAAGACAAGCCACAAACAGAACCGCAAAGATGATCCAGACCGTTTTCGGATGGTAGACGACCGCAGTGTAGAATTTTCTCATGCGCGATCCCCCCCCAATCCTTTAGTTCTCAACAGAAAGCATACTCCCGAGTTTTATTATTGTCAATATGGCAGGTAAGACTGATCCTCCCCGATTCCCGTGCATTTCTGACCCGCTGCTCCTGGAAAAAAACGGCAGGGGAAATCCCCCGCCGTCAGAAATAAAATACCTCCGTGCCGCATCTATGAATCAATCGGTATGCTGCGGGATTTCCCATCCTCACAAAAGCGGCTGATCTCCGCGTCTGAAATGCGCCAGGCCTCACCGTATATGGCCTGGGATTGACCCTCACGGAGAAGATAACTGCCGTCCGGGATCGCATAAAAGCAATGACCCATACTGTCGGGATACGTGATATCCTGAAAAAGCCGTTTCCCGTCCAGCACCTCATCTTTAACAGCCTGGTAATGAGGAAGAATATTGACCTTTGTCAGCCCCAGGCCGGGCAGGAACCGCTGATAATCCGGATCCACGGACTCGCCGGGCAGTTCCGGCTGGGAGTAAACGGTTTCGGCGGCATTCATACTTCCCGCACTGATCCCGATGACGATCCCGGGTTCCGCAGTCTGAAGAGACTCCTTCAGACCGATCTGACGGAAAAAAGCGTTCTGCGTCGGCACATGGCCGCCGCCCAGTACGACGACATCATAGGTGCCCAGCGTCTCCGCGGAGAAGTCATGACACCGGCCGTCCCATATATCAAAAACCGATACGGAAAATCCGCTGTTATCAAAAGCGGCCTGCAGATTATCGCGCATTTCCTCACCCATAGGTACGTTCTCCGGATCAGATGCGGCGAGAAGGCATCTGGCATCCTGTTTCCAGCGTGACTTCAGCGCTTCGATCCAGCCGTTCTTGTCAAGCAGGACCTTTCTGTCTTCTCCCGTGGGATTGCTGGTAAGAAAAACTGTCATAAAAAGCACCTCAAAAATCCAAATCTGCCGGGAACAGCAGACCCAAAACGAGAATCAACCCTGCAGCGCACGATAAGCGGACGGTTTCAGCCCGACCTGCCGGGTAAATATCCGGCTGAAGTACTTGCTGTCCGCGTAACCGACTGCCTCTCCGATCGATGCAACGCTCAGATCGCTCTGCCTCAGCATATCCTTTGCTTTTTCGATCCTGAAACTTGTCAGGTAATCCGAAAAATTCTGACCGGTCTCTTTCTTGAAAACAATACTTAAATATGATGCATTCAAATGAACGACTTTCGAAATTTCCTCCAGAGTCAGCGTCCTGGTATAGTGGCTGGCAATATATTCCTTGGCTTTCCAGATCGGCCGGCTGCTGTGCCGTTCCTGAACACAGTGTTTCATCTGCTCTTCCGTCCAGCTGAGCAGCATACTCTCCGTTTCAGCCAGGGAAGTCGCATCCCCCAGCAGATGAAGGATCCGCAGGTGTTCTTCCTCACTGATCTCATATCCCATCTGACCGCAGGCATCAATGACTTCATTGATGGCCGCATGGCACAGATCGATGACCACAGCAGGATCACAGTACGGAGAGATGGGGGAACAGCAGCTGTGAACGGCCCGCGAAAATGAATCAAAATCCATGATGGCAGCGCTGCTGTGCAGCTCGTTGAGCAGAGTCGATGTCAGAATATCGTTGCTCTTGATGTCGTCAAATTTCATTTTGCCGTACCGGTACATCTTATTTCTGCCCTGCAGTATCCCGCAGCGCACTGCTCTCTCAGCCGTCTCAAGCGTATAGTGGAGTCTGCTGATATCATTGACAGGCAGTCCGACTCCGATACAGAATCCCATATCCGAGCAGCCGCGCTTGTGCAGATGAGTCTGCATTACATCCAGCAGTTCAGAGAGCCGGTCCTCCACTTCACTGTCCGTATCGTAATTTATGGTGACAGTCAGACGCTGCCAGCCCTGAACAAGGGGCACGACTTCGTAACAGATGGGATCCAGTCTCGCACGCAGAGCCTCGGCCATGCCCGGAAGGAATATATCCTGCTCCTCCTCCGAGAGCCCATCCACGACCAGGATCGCCGTCTGAAAAACACCTTTCCGGAAGTGAAAGTGAAATTTGTTATTCAGATTTTCAATTGAAAGATCGTTGGGCGGATTCAGTCCGGTAAAAGACTCCATAAACGAGTTCCGCAGCAGCTTCCGGGTCCTGAATACCTGCTCGTTGATATCCTGACTTTCCAAGATACGTTTGCGTTCCTCATACTTCTCCAGCACACGTTCAAGGTCCGCCGCTTCAACCGGTTTCGTCAGATATTCTTCCACGCCGAGACGCATGGCGCGCTGCGCCATGCCGAACCGTTTATAGCGGCTGACGATAATAAAATCGCAGTTCACTCCCCGGTCCTTGACCTGGCCGATCAGATCCAGGCCATCCATGTGGTCCGTCAACGCTTCCGTAAACACAACATCGGGCTGAAGACGGAGGATCTCCTTCAGGGCATTGGAACTGTCACAGACACTGACGACCTCCGAATTCCACTTATCCCAGTCGGTCAGAGTCAATATTCGTTTCAGATCCATCTCGTCATCGTCGACCAGAAGAGCCCTCAACACAGCGATCACCACTTTCCCTCAATTAACACAAAACGCCGCGGCAGAACAAAACCTGACCACGGCGCACACTCAGAAAACAAGACACATGAACTATGATAGACAGAAACAGCTCATATTTAAAGAAGAAAATCTTTTAATATGATCCGGAACGCCTCGCTCGTTTTTTTTAAACGGCAATTGATTTAGAGTTCATTCTGTACCTGAATTATAACCAAAAGAGTTGATTTAGTCAAGAAGTGGATTTTCTTTGGAAAAATAAAGATAAAATCCAGTAAAGTTTTTTCAGGCCAAACATTCAGAAATTTGTTAATCGTTTTGAGTTCGCAGATATTGAAGATAATTTTCCAGAAGCAGAGAAGCCGCGACCGCATCTACAG